>JAFGKK010000070.1 GCA_016928575.1 Anaerolineales bacterium | reverse complement strand
GTTCTCTTTTGCGAACCGCCGGATGCGGACCCGCATGTCCGGTGGTGTGAGAGGGAGCGGCCAGTCACCGCTCCCTACTCGATTTGACAGCCACTTCTTCTACAAAAAATACAAACCACCATGGAGGACACAGAGATATGCGGATATTTTTCAGCTTTTTCCGTGCAGCTCCGTGTGCTCCGTGGATGGGTTGAGATTGTGCGAAAGAGAATTGGGATCGGTGCGTGGAAATGTGAGTGAGGCCATTGGAATATCTTCCAGGGCTACGATTGCATGCCTTCTCCGCCGCGGGTCAAGAAGGGTTAGCCTCGTCGCGATCGTAGTAGATGGATCCGCGGAACCCGCGCCGGGGCCGAAACCGGTTGGCCGAAAGAGCCGATGGGAAGGAGCATCCCCGCCCGGCGGATTACCCCGGCAATCCCAACTCCTCCGGCCGCATCGCGCGGGAAAGTTGGTAATAAATCCGGTAATCGCCGATCTGCTCGATCCGGTATTCGACTCCCAGGCGGGCGAACGCCGATTCGAGCAGCGCATCGAGCGCCGGATTTTTCGCGGTGATGTAGGCCACCCGATCGGAGTTCTCCACGAGCTCGTGGTAGGGGGCGTACCGGTTGTCGCGCGGCGTGTGGCGCAGGTCCTCGTGGTACGGCAGACGGGCGGTGAAGATCAGCTCCTCGCCGGAGGAGAACGCCAGCGGAAACGACACCCAATAGGTGGAGTAGCCGCGCGTTTCGCCGTGTGTCCGCAGGAAGTCGATCACCTTTGGCAGGTCCCGCTGATCCAACTGGGCGACCGGATCGAATTGGGTTGTGATACCCGGTGGATTGCGCGCGGCGCAATTGATTGCTCCCGCGGCCTGGTAGGCGATCAGCACTCCGGGGATCAGGTACGCCGCGAGCCCGAAGCGCGGCGCCGCCCGGATGGCCAGGTCGGCGGCGAAGACGGCCGCCACCGGAACCAGCGGCAGAAAATAGCGTCCGCTGGGATCGTTCCCAAACGGTGTAAAAAGGTATACGGCAAGCAGCGCCACCGCCGAACCGGCCAGCATCCACCGCGCCGGGCGGGAGGAATCCCGCAGCCGCAATCCCCGGACGGCCGCGGCCGCCGCCCCCAGCTGGAGGATCAGCGCGGCGGGCAGAAGGGCCGGGACCAGCCAGCGGAGTTCCCAACTCGGCCGCAGGCCGAACAAGGCGGAGAGTCCGAAGACGAAGAAGTTCAACAGCCGCAGAGGGAGGACCGCTCCCCAGCCGCCCGGAAGGGTGCCCGCAATCGCGCTTCCGGCGAGCTCGTTCCACACATCCGCCCCCATCCGGATCCAGCCGACGATCCAGGGCAGCGCGCCCAGGATCGCGCCCACACCGAGCAGGATCCACCCCTTCCGGGCCTGGGCCGCCGGGGTGGGGGTGTTTTTCTTTCCAAAAAGCGCGGCCAGGACGGCCGGGGCCGAAAGGATCAACGATAGTGGAAAAGACCAAAAACCGATCCCGGCCGCAAGCCCCAGAAACAACCAACGGGCCGGGGTTGCCTTTCCGCGGAGGATCTGCAAAGCCAACAGCATGCACAGGCTTCCGAAGAAGAGCGCTTCGCCGTATCCTCCCAGCGAGGCCGTCGTGTACAGCGCCGCAAAAACGGGCGGGACGGCCAGGAGCAGGACGGCGATCCGTGCCGCCGCGGCGGAGTGGAAGCCTTCCTCGCAGAAACGGTGCCAAACCGCCATCGTTCCCGCGTACAGCAATCCCTGAACCGCGCGGACGATCCAGGCTTGCGGACCCAGCAGCGCGAATCCGCCCGCGACGAGAATTGCATCCAGGCTGCCCATGTACGCCTGGCCGTAGAAGAACAGCGGCCGCTCCCCTTGGAGGATGTGCTTGGCCATCAGCGCGACCACCGCCTCGTCGGCGTTGAACGGCACGGCCTGGGCCGCGAGGAGCGCGGCTTTGCCCGCCAAGCTGACCGCCACCGCCGCGGCGAGGACGCCGTACCGGACGGCGGTTTCCCGTATAATCTTCCGTATGTCGCCTCGCACGAAGATCCTCCTCGGGATTGGGATTGCGGCGCTGGCCTTCTCGGCGCGGATTGTTCCCGGCCCGCGGACCATTGACGACGCGTACATCACGTTTCGGTACGCGCGCAACCTGTTGGAAGGGGAAGGCCCGGTGTTCAATCCCGGCCAGCGGGTGCTGGGGACGACCACGCCCCTCTACATGGGCTTGCTGGCCGCCGCGGCCGCGCCGTTGGGCGGCGCCGGCGCGCCGTTCCCGGAGATCGCCCTGATGATCAACGCCTTGGCGGACGCGCTGACCTGCCTGCTCCTGATCCGGATCGGATGCTTGCTCCGCTCCTCCGCCGCCGGCTGGACCGCCGCACTGCTTTGGGCGCTCTCCCCGATGAGCGTCACCTTCGCTATCGGCGGCCTGGAGACCAGCGTGTACATCCTCTTGCTCGTCTCCGTATTGTACTTCCGCCTGGAGGGGAACATACACGCAATGAGCGCGCTGGCCGGATTGGCCTTTCTCGCCCGGCCGGACGCGCTGATCTTCGCCGGGTTGATCTGGCTCGATCTTGCGGTTGTCCGGATTCGGGAGGCTCCCTTCCGGATCGGGCTGAAAGCGCTGCTGCGCGCCGCGATACCCTTCCTGCTGATCGTCTGCGGATGGCTCGCGTTCGCCGCTTTGTATTACGGCACCCTCCTGCCGCATTCGATCCTCGCCAAATCCGTCGCTTACCGGCTCGATCCCGGCAGCGGCTTCATCCGGATGCTCCAGCATTACGGCACCCCGTTTTTTGAACACAACACTTTTGGAACCGTCATACTTCTTCTGACCATTCCTCTGTATCTGTTCCTCTCCCTGGTCGGGATCCGCGCCGCCGGGATCCGCAGGCCGGGCTCCGGGGCTTCCGCCGGATTGGTCTACCCGTGGCTGTATTTCGCCGTCTTCTCTGCCGCCAATCCGCTCATCTTCCGCTGGTACCTAGCCCCGCCTCTGCCTTTCTTCTTCCTTTCGATTTTTCTCGGTTTGGATGCCATGCTGGGATTGCCGCGTCCCACCGGGTCGGGGGCGGTTCCGCAAGAAACGGCGGCGCGGGGGGAATGGACCGGCCGCGTTTCCCTGCCGAAGGGCCGAAAAATTCTCCCGGCGGGCCTCCGCCGCGGCCTTTTTTGCGCCTTGGCCGCTGCGGCGATGATATTCTCCCTCCGCGAATGGACCTTCGCACCCGAGACCGGGCCGGCGCAGCCGGCGCCCGCAATGGCGTTCGTCGGTCTGGAACAGCTTTACCGTCAGGTGGCGGAGGATCTGCGGGAGATGATTCCGCCGGGATCGACCGTCGCCGCCGGCGACGTCGGAGTCCTCGGGTACCATTTGGATGCGGTCATCCTCGACACGGTCGGATTAAATTCGCCTTCAGCCCTTCGCTATTACCCGTTGCCCGTGTCGATGTACTCGATCGTCTATGCCATGCCGCCGGATCTGATTCTTGACCTCCGTCCGGAGGTCGTCGTCCTGCTGGAAGTGTACGGCCGCAACGGGCTGTTGAAGGACTCCCGTTTCCTGGATGCCTACCTCCTGTGCGGCGACTACCCGACGGACATCTACGGCAGTAGCGCCATGTTGGTGTATTGCCGCAAGGATCCGCCGTGAAGCCGATTTCCTGGGAACGAGGAATGCTCGTCCAGAAGGGGGGGATCCTTGCCGCGGGGCTGGCGGCCGCCGTCTACCTGGGATTTCTCCTGGGCTCGTTGCCCGCCGTTCCGTTCCATCCGGACGAGGCGACCTACATCTATATGAGCCGCGACCTGGACCGAATTTTAGAGTCCGGACCCCTCTCCGTCTGTTGGCGGAAGGGGAACGCCGCCGACCTCCTGCAAACCGAACGGGAGCGGGATACTCCGTTGACGCGCTACACCGTCGGCGCGGCGCGCCGGATCGGGGGGAAGGAGGCGACGGCCGCGAATTGGGATTGGAGCGCGGAGTGGAGCCGGAACCTGGAGCGGGGGGCGGTGCCCTCTCCGGGTCTGCTGTTCCTAGCCCGCATTCCGCAGGCCGGGTTGCTTTTCCTGGCTGTGTTGCTGATGGCGCGGATCGGCTGGAGGCTGGGCGGCGGAACGGGAGCCGCGGCCGCCGCTCTGCTGTTCGGATTGAACCCGCAGATCCTCCTCCACGGCCGGCGGGCGATGAGCGAGGCGGGGCTCTTATTCGGGATGATTCTAACAGTAGCCCTTCTGCTGGAACGACGCCGGATCGCCGCAAGGTTTTTCCGGGAAATCGGATGGCCGCTGTCGGTGGGCGCGGCGTTGGCCTTGTCCGCCTCCGCGAAGTATTCGGGATTGTTGATCGCTCCGGTCGTTCTCGCGGCGATGTTTCTTGAAACGGGAGAGGAGTCGGTCTGGCGGGTTTTTCTGCGCGGTTTGGCCCGTTCGGGGGTGACGGCGGCGGGCTTTCTGGCCGTGTTCCTTCTCCTCAATCCCGTGTATTGGTGCGATCCTTTGGGAGCCCTTGCGGCAACCGTCGCCGAACGCCAATGCCTGTTGGCGGAGCAGGTCCAAGCCCTGCGCGCCGCCGCGCCGATGTCGTTGTTGGAATCGGTTCCGATTCGGCTGATGGGCGCCTTTTATGAATGGTTTGTCGCGCCGCCGGCGTTCTGGGAGATCCCAAACTACGCCGATGCCACCGCCGCAGCCGAGCGAGCCTACCTCGCGTTGCCGCTGAACGCGCTGACCGCCGGCGCCGCCGGCTCCGGCCTGGCCGCCGGACTGGCGCTTTATGGATTGGGATACGCGGGGGTGCGGGTGGTCCGGCGAAGATTGGACGGCGCCTGGATCGTCGCTTTGCTTTGGTTTCTTTCGGTATTCGCCGGAATCATCGCCGGGATTCCGATCCTCTGGCAGCGGTACTACCTGCCGCTGATTCCGGCCGGAGCGGCGCTTTCCGCCGGAGCCGTCGGCGCGGTTGCGGCGGGAATCGGGCGGGAAATCCGCAAACGGCGTGAGCCATCTCGGGATAACCGGGTAGGCTGACCATGCGTTGCCGGGCGGATACCGCTCCAACCGTCATCGTAAAATCTATGGCACCGGCTCAGGCTGTCTATTTCAATACAAAAATTCTACCTGCTCACCCTCCCCCTCATCCGCCCTTCGGGCACCTTCTCCCAGCCCCATAACAGCGGAAAAAAAGGATGTAATTATTTGAAACCATCAAT
>JAFGKK010000069.1 GCA_016928575.1 Anaerolineales bacterium | reverse complement strand
TCTCCTGGCATAAGTCAGGAGAGGGGGAAGGGGTTGTGGGGTTGGGGGTGAGGAAAGGGCAGGGACGGGGGGCTGAGGAGATACTAAAAATCAACAATGAACCCGGCAATAATTTGCTGTCTGCGGAAGTGCATTCCGCCAATCCGATTTTTCCTTAATCGGTATCAAAGCAATCTCTCCGCCGGCGTCATGCATCGACGGAGAGATTCGGATTCCCAATATTTCGATGGATAAATTCGCTGACCGGAACACACCCGCTTTGGCATTTCGATCCCCCTTTTCCCCAACCTCATCACTCCCGGTGCAGAGGTCAGCCCACCGCCAGGGTCGCCAAAGTCTCGAACATTTGCGCCACGCCCTCGCCGGATTGGGCGCTGGTTTCCACGTACGGCGCGCCGGCTGAATCCGCGAAGGCCTTTCCGGCGCCGCGCGCCGGCGCCAAGTCCAGCTTGTTTCCGACCACCAAAATTTTCGTGCCCTTGGCGTTGGTCTGGGCTTCGGTCAGCCAGGCGGGCAGGTGTTCCAGGGTCTCCGGATTCGACAGATCGAACACCAGCGCGACGGCGCGGCTGCCGCGGTACATCCCGGTGCGCACGACCTCGAACCGGGCCTGCCCGGCCATGTCCCAGATCGAAAGCTTGACCGCGCCGGAGGGCAGTTCCACGACCTTGGTCTGGAAATCCACGCCGATGGTGGCGACCCGCGATTGCTCGAATTTTCCCTCGCAATAGCGCCGGATCAGCGAGGTCTTGCCGACCGCTTCATCCCCGGCCACCGACACTTTGAACAGAGGAATATCCGACATGCTCGAGGCTCCTTGCGCCGCCCGAGGGCGCGGTTATTGCAGATAGTATTCGTGCGGGAAGACCAGGCCTTCGGCGGAGATGGGCGATTGCTGCAGGCGCGGTTTGTTGGCGCGCTCGAAGAACAGGTGGGTCTCCTCGAGCAGCTGCAACTGGCGCGCGGCCGGCTCGGTGTTGTAAAGCGCGATCAGCGTGGTGAATTGGCCGGATACGAAGCACAGCCAGCGGCCGCTTTCGATCTGGCCCGAGCGCATGCGCGATCCGAAGATCTCGCGCGTGGCCTCGCGGTACTGGGAGAGCATCGGCACCATCAGCGCCGGGTCGAGGTCGAACTTGCCGAGGGTCGAGATCGGCATTCCGCTGGCGCTTTCGTAGATGGAAAACCCGAGCGCCTTGGCGTGGTGTTCGCGGCGGATGGCGATGCTCACTCCCTGGCTGACCGCCTGGCGCCATTTTTCCGGCGAGATCTCGAGCATCCGCTCGATGGCCGAGCGCTGCTGTTGGTAATGCTGGTAGAGGTGGATGAAGGTGGCGCGGTTGACTTCGCCGCGGGCGAAATCCTCCGCCAGCTTGTTGGTTTTCTCCTGCACCTCGCGCAGGTGCTTTTCCGCGTCGATGCGCGAATCCATCACCGCGGAGACGTCGAGCGCACCGGTTCCTCCGGGGCGCGCGGGCGGAGCCGGAGCCTGGGGGCCGGCCGCGGGCTTCCCTTGTTCCGTTCGTGGTTTTTCCGGCTTGGAGAGCAACCGCTGCAGCCAATTCATGGACCGTACACCGCTTCCTCTCGGTGAAAAGATTATATCCTAATCACCGGGCGGAGGAAAAACCGCGCGCGGACGGAGAAGCCGGCGCGTTCCGCGGATGCCTAGCGTCCGGTCACGGCGCTGCGCCTTTCCAGGAGCAGCACATCCCGCCAGCGTCCGTTCATCTTCCCGATCCGTTCGCGCCGGCCGACGATGCGGAAGCCGCACGTTTCGTGCAAGGCCAGGCTGGCAGTATTCTCCGGAAAGATCCCTGACTGCAGGGTCCAGATTCCGTTCCGTTCGGATTCTCCGATCAACGCGGAGAGGAGCGCCCGCCCCTCTCCCATCCCGCGCGCCGCCGCCGCCACATACACGCTGACCTCGGCGACCCCGTCATAGACGCGCCGGCCGGAAACGGAAGCGAGCGCCGCCCAACCCGCCAGGCCGTCGTCCGCTTCAGCGGCCAACCGCCCGGCCGGCAGATGCTTGGAATCCCACTCCTCCCAGCCCGGGGCTTCGGATTCGAACGTGGCCTCTCCCGTAGCGATGCCCTCCAAGTAGATCGCGCGGACGGAGGGCCAATCCCCGGGAAGGAGAGGCCGGATTTTACACGGCGGGTTTTTCATACGAGGCATTTTACCGGAAGGCGGGGAAAGGGGGCTACTTTCTTTTCCGGAGGACCATAGCCAGCGCGCCAAGGATCACCGCCGTCAGGGCGAGGGCTGTTTCCAGGTACGGAGCAATGCTTCGAAAACCCACGCGGGAAAAAGATACCCGCACCGGCGGCGGGGTGAAAGCGACAGTCGGACCGCATGGATCGAGCGCCCCATCGGTTCCGCTTTGCGCCTCGCAAACGTCCAAGGCTTGCGTGGAAGTCGGCGCGGGCGGTTCGGTCCGCTCCGCGGCGGCGCCTATCCCGGCCGATTTCTCCTGAGTGCCGGACCGGGTCGCGGCGGGCGGCGGCGAGGCGCTTTCCTCGGCAGCGGCCGGCGCGGCGTCCTCCCCCGCCCATTCCGCGGCGGCATCGTCGGCGGTGCGGTTTTCCCCGGGGACGGCGAACAGCATCTGCGGAGCCTCCGGGGCGGCGGCATTCAGCGTTGATCGGGTGGAGGACACGTCCGTCAACACAACAACCACTAACGCCAGGGCGGCGAACGCCGAGCCCAGCGACATCCAGCGCGGGGATAAGGAAGCCGTCCGCCGCGGGGCTGTGCCGGCTTGCGCCGGAGAAAGCGTAAGCGGCCGCGGGGGCGCCTGCGGCGGCAGGGACCGTAAAACCTCCCGGACCGCGCGCAAGGATTCGAGCTGTTCGCGGAGGTCCGCGTCCCGCTCCAGCCGTTCCTCCAACGTGGATTGCTCCGCAACCGTCAGTTTTCCATCCAGGAATGCGGAGAGGTGTTCCAGCAAACGGGCGTCCTGCGGCGCGCGGGGATTCATGCTCGGGCCTCACTCTCCAGACGGCGCGCCGCCCGCGGAAGTTCCCCCTTCGACCGCAGGCAATCCCGCAACTGGGCGCGGGCGCGGGCGACCCGGCTCTTGACCGTGCCCAACGCCACCCGCAGGGCGCGGGCCGCTTCGGAGTAATCCTGCGCGTGGACGTCGACCAACAGGATGGTCGCCCGCTGATCCGGCGGAAGCTCGGCGAGGCAGTCCTCAATCGCCCGGCGGAGGTCCGACCGCACGGCGGCCGACTCCGGCCCCTCCGCCGGATCGGCCAGGATCTGGAGCGATTCTCCGCCGCCGTTTTCATCGCCCGCGCTGAGATCCTCGATCGAGACCGCCGGGCGGCGCTTGCGCCGCCGCAGTTCATCGAAGCAGGCGTTGGCGACGATCCGCAGCAGCCAGGCCCGGAAGGATTGTCCGCGCAGCTCGCGCAGATGGCGGTAAGCGGAGAGGAACGCCTGTTGGGCGGCGTCGGCCGCGCTTTCCGATTCGCCCAGCATCCGGTAGGCGAATCCATAGGCGTGGTTCTGGTGCGCCAGCACCAGCCGGTTGAACGCGTCCAGGTCTCCGCCCTGGGCTTCCCGGATCAGTAAACCTTCGTCCATGGCGGGCAATGATACTAGATTCCCGAACGCAGAACACCCGGCCCCTCCCCTCCCTGCCCCATTCCCGCTTCGCGGTAAAACGGGGGAGGATTCCGCCGGGAGGAATCCTCCCCCGATAAGCGGTTTAGGCTTATCGGGGGAGGACAGAGGAGGGGGAAGCCGATTACGGATCACGCGATGAGAGAATCCAAGGGAACCGCGGGGCCTTCCGGAAAATGGAACAGGAATGAAGGTCCCAAACCGGGAATATCAAAAACCCATTCGCCCCAGGAGGCTTCGTCCGGCGAATCATCCGTATGAACCATCGCTCCTGCCCGCCGGTACACCGTTCCCTTTGTGTCGGTCAAAGCCATCTTCCAATCAATGAGGTCGGACATGGAAATGACTCCGGACACAACCTTGACGTACACGACCAGGAAATGGCCCCCATCTTTGGGAGAATAGCCCTCCCAGGAATCGACAACCTCCGCCTTGTATACTTTAAGGGATATCTCTTGGACGACAACCGGGGAGTCGATCCCCGGGACGGGTTCCCTGGACGGAGTCGCGGTCGGGGAAGGAAGCGCCGTTCGGCTGGGCGCGAGGTTCTGCTCGACCTCCGCGGTCCGCTCGATAAGTATCGGAATATCCGAAGGAATAACAGGCGTCCGCGTTGACCTTGACACGTTGGAAACGCCGCTGCAGGCTAATGTCAGAACGACGGCGCCCAGAATGATATTCCGTCCTCCTTTGACGACCATGGCTCCTCCTTCGCTTCGTTTTTATGGTAATAGGAATACCGATCCAATAATACTCAATTTTACCGCTAGGAATTCTGCCACCTCCCCTCCCTCCCCCGTTTCCGCTTCGCGGGAAACGGGGGAGGATTCCGCCGGGAGGACAGAATCGGGGAACCGTGCGCCCCCTCCCCTCCCTCCCCCGTTTCCGCTTCGCGGGAAGCGGGGGGGATTCCGCCGGGAGGACAGAAGTGGGGAACTGTGCGCCCCCTCCCCTCCCTCCCCCGTTTCCGCTTCGCAAGAAACGGGGGAGGATTCCGCCGGGAGGACAGAATCGGGGAACCGTGCGACCCCTCCCCTCCCTCTCCCGTTTCCGCTTCGCAAGAAACGGGGGAGGATTCCGCCGGGAGAAATCCTCCCCCGATAAGCGGTTTAGGCTTATCGGGGGAGGACAGAGGAGGGGGCGGGAATGGTATAATCCGCGCGTTCCACAACCTCACATCCTCCGCGTCCAAACGTTGTTTTCCAGGAGAATCCCCTATGTCCGGCCATTCCAAGTGGGCAACCATCAAACGCAAGAAGGGCGCCGCCGACGCCAAACGCGGCCAACTGTTCACCCGCCTCGCCCGCGAGATCGTCCTCGCGGCGCGCGAGGGCGGCGGCGATCCGGAAAGCAACTTTAAACTGCGTCTGGCGGTGGACAAAGCCCGCTCCAACAACATGCCCAAGGAGAACGTCGAGCGGGCCATCAAACGCGGAACCGGCGAGGACAAGGAAGGCGGCGCGATCGAACAGGTGACCTATGAAGGGTACGCCCCGCACGGAATCGCTCTGCTGATTGAAGTGGTGACCGACAACCGCAACCGTGCGGTGGCCGAGGTGCGGCGGATCCTGACCCGCGCCGGAGGCAGCTTGGGCGAGGGCGGTTCGGTCGCCTGGCAGTTCTCCCGCAAGGCTTACTTCTCCATCCCGGCCGCGGGGCTCAACCCGGATAAGATCTTCGAAGCGGCCGTCGACGCCGGAGCCGAAGACGTGCAAATCGGCAAGGACACGATCGAAATCTTCGCCCCCGTCGACGCCTTCAAAGGCATCAGCGAACGACTGCGGATCGACAAAATCGCCCCGGAAGAATCCACCCTGCGGATGGAGCCCAACCAGCACACCGAGCTGAACGCCGAAAAGGCCGTCCAGGTAATGAAGGTCATCGAACAGCTCGAGGAGCTGGACGACGTGAACACGGTGTATTCCAACCTGCTCGTGACCGACGAAGCGGTGGCGGCGATGGAAACCGCCGCCTAGGCGGGGAGGTGCATGCGCGTCGTCGGAATCGATCCTGGAACCGCCACCACCGGATACGGGGTGATCGAGGAAAACGCCGGCCGGCTGACCCCGATCGCCTTCGGGACGATATGCACGCCGGCCGATATGCCGATGCCGTTGCGCCTGCTGGAACTGCACGACCGCCTGATCCAAATCTTCGCTCTCCATGCGCCCGAATCGGCGGCGGTGGAGAGTCTGTTTTTCCAGAAGAACGTGCGCACCGCCCTCTCGGTCGGCCAGGCGCGCGGCGCCGCGCTGCTGGCCTTGGCCGAAGGGCGCCTGCCGGTGAGTGAGTACACGCCGTTGGAGGTCAAGCAGGCCGTCACCGGCTACGGCGGCGCGGAGAAGCGCCAAGTGCAAACGATGGTCCGAACCCTGCTCCGGTTGGCGGAGATTCCTCGGCCGGACGACGCCGCCGACGCGCTGGCGGTGGCCATCTGCCACGCGCACTCGTATAAGATCGCGCGCATCGCGGAGGCGGGATGATCGCATCCATTCGGGGCGGCGTCCAACAAACCGGGGATTCCTGGATCATCATCGATCTTGGCGGCCTGGGGGTCAGGGTGTCGGTTCCCGCCCCGTTGGCAGCCCGCGCCCGCGCCGGACAGGACCTCGCCTTATTCACCCACCTGCTGGTCCGCGAAGATGCGTTGGCGCTGTTCGGCTTCGACACCCCCGACCAACTCTCCTTCTTCGAACTCCTGCTCGGCATCAGCGGGATCGGTCCGAAAGTCGCGCTTTCGCTGCTTTCGCATTTTTCCACCGACACCCTGCGCCAGGCCGTGGCGCGTGGGGCGCCGGAGCGGCTCTCCGGGATTCCCGGCGTGGGAAAGAAGACCGCCGAAAAAATCATCTTTCATTTAAAGGACCGGCTCGCGGGCGAAGCGGGTGCGGCCGCACCGGGATGGAGCGAGACCGACACCGAGGTGGTCGCCGCGCTGACCTCGCTCGGTTATTCAATCGTCGAGGCCCAGGCGGCGCTGCAGCGCATCCCGGCCGACGCACCCGCCGATGCGGAAACCCGCCTGCGCCTGGCACTGCAATCGCTCGACCGGAAATAAGGCCGCCTCCTTTTCGATGGCCGCCTCCCCATCCGCCTTCCGAACGCCTTTGGTCGTCTTCCTCAACAACGAAATCCTCCCCTACCGCGTTCCGTTGTTCCAAGCCCTGCACAATCGAGCCGATCTGAATACCTTCTTTCAATTTTCCACCGCCCGCCGACGCCAACGCCTGAGGCCGCGCCTTCGAAAACCCATTTGCTAGACAAATCCATCCCGTTCCGGTATGATTTCCCGGATTTTCGGAGACCCCCATGGACGACACAACCCTTCTATTAAAGGAACTCACCGAAGCCAACGGCGTCTCGGGCCACGAGGCGGAAATCCGCGCCGTGGTGGAAAAACGCCTAGCCGGCCTGGGCGCGATCGAAAAGGACAAAATCGGAAGCCTGATCTGCCGCAAACAGGGCGCCGCCAAAAACCCGACGGTGATGATCGCCGGGCACATGGACGAGATCGGATTCATGATCAAGCTGGTCACCAAGGAGGGATTTCTGAAGTTCGTCCCCCTCGGCGGATGGTTCGACCAGGTCTTGCTCGGCCAGCGGGTGACGATCATGACCGCGAAAGGAAAGGTCGCGGGCGTGATCGGCGCCAAGCCGCCGCACCTGCTGCCTCCCGACGAGCGCGAGAAGGTGGTGAAGAAGAAGGACATGTACATCGACATCGGCGCCACCTCCAAGGAGGAAGTCGAACAGGCCGGCGTCCGCGCAGGCGATCCGGCCGTACCCCAAGCCCAGTTCACCGCCTTGGCCGGCGGCCGCACCTACCTGTCCAAGGCCTTCGACGACCGGGTCGGGGTGGCGCTGATGATCCAAGCCCTCGAGGCGCTGAAGGGCGAAAGCCACCCCAACACCGTCTGCGGCGCGGCCACGGTGATGGAGGAAGTCGGCTTGCGCGGCGCGACCACCAGCGTCGAGGCCGTCCATCCCGACGCGGCGATCGTCCTCGAATCCGACATCGCCGGCGACGTGCCGGGGATCACCGAAGACCAGTCGGCGGTCAAACTCGGCCGGGGGCCGACGGTGATGCTGTTCGACGCGCGGATGATCCCCAACCTGCGCCTGCGCGACCTGGTGATGGACACCGCCCAGGAGCTCTCGCTTCCGCTGCAGACCTCGGTGATGGAAGGCGGCGCGACCGACGGCGCGGCGATCCACCTGCACAAGACCGGCGTGCCGACCGTGGTGCTGGGGGTTCCGACGCGCCACATCCACTCGCACAGCGGCATCCTCCACCGCGCGGATTACGATGCGGCGCTCCAGCTGCTCCTGGCCGTCCTGCGCAAGCTGGATTCCGCGGCCGTCGCCGCGCTGACCGCATAGGATCCTACATGCCGGATACCGCCCAGTCGATCACGGAATTCCTCCACAAGCAGATCGCCCTCTTCCAGCCCGATCTCACCGCCCACGAAGTCGGGATTGTGTCCGAGGCCGGCGACGGAATCGCCAGAGTCCGCGGGCTTTCGCACGTGCGCTCGCAGGAGCTGGTTCAATTCGCCGAGGGGACGCTCGGCATCGCCTTCAATTTGGAAGCCGAACGGATCGGCGTGATCATTATGGGGGACTACAGCCAAATCGAGGAAGGCATGGAAGTGCGGGCCACCGGGCGGATCGCCTCGGTGCCGGTCGGCGGCGAACTGATCGGCAGGGTGGTGAACGCGCTGGGGGAGCCGGTCGACGGCAAGGGCCCGATCCACACCCGGCGCTTCCGCCCCGTCGAGCGGATCGCCCCGGGCGTCACCCAGCGCCAGGACGTGGACACCCCTCTGCAGACCGGCCTGAAGGCGATCGACTCGATGATCCCGATCGGCCGCGGCCAGCGTGAGCTGATCATCGGAGACCGGCAGACCGGCAAGAGCGCGATCGCCGTCGACACGATCATCAACCAGAAGGGCAAGGACGTGGTCTGCATCTACGTCGCGATCGGGCAGAAGAAGTCCTCCGTCGCCCGGACCGTGGCGACCTTCGAACGCTTCGGGGCGATGGACCATACGGTGGTGGTGATCGCCTCGGCCGACGAACCGGCGGTGCTGCAGTACATCGCGCCCTACGCCGGCTGCGCAATCGGCGAGGAATTGATGGAAAGCGGCCGCGATGCGCTGATCGTCTACGACGACCTCTCCAAGCACGCCTGGGCCTACCGCCAGGTCTCCCTTCTACTGCGCCGGCCCCCGGGCCGCGAGGCCTATCCCGGCGACGTGTTCTACCTGCACTCGCGCCTGCTGGAACGCGCGGCGCGGCTGGCGGACCGCTATGCGATCGTGCCGGCGTCGTTCGCGGGCGAAGCGGAGGAAAAGGACTCCTCCGACGGAAAAATTTACGGCGGGCCGCGCGGCCGCCGCGAAGCGCAGGCCGCGCTCTCGGCGCGGACGGCGGATTCGGGCAATTACCGGATCTCCAAGGTGAAGGGCTCGGGCGGTTCGCTGACCGCCCTGCCGATCATCGAAACCCTGCTCGGCGACGTCTCGGCCTACATCCCGACCAACGTGATCTCCATCACCGACGGCCAGATCTATCTGGAATCCAGCCTGTTCCACGCCGGGATCCGCCCGGCGGTGAATGTCGGCATCTCCGTCTCGCGCGTCGGCGGCGACGCCCAAACCAAAGCGATGAAGCAGGTGGCCGGCCGCCTGCGGCTGGACATGGCGCAATACCGCGAACTCGCGGCCTTCGCGCAGTTCGGCTCCGACCTCGACAAGGCCACCCAGACCCAGCTCGACCGCGGCCAGCACCTGCAGGAGATCCTCAAGCAGGCCCAGTACGAACCGATGCCGCTGGGGCACCAGGTGGCGGTGCTGTTCGCCGGCGTGCAGGGACTCACAGATGCGATACCGCTCGAACGGATGCGGGATTGGGAGACGGATCTCCACCGGTTCCTGGCGACGGCCCACGGCGAGCTCCTCGGCCGGATCGAGCGCGAGGGCGCGCTTTCGCCCGAAAGCGAGGCCGCGCTCAAGGACGCCGTCCTCTCCTACAACGCTTCGGTGCAATGAGCCGATGCCCTCCCTGCGCGAGATGCGGCTGCACATCCGAAGCGTCGGCAACATCGCCCAAGTGACGCGCGCGTTGCAGACGGTCAGCGCCAGCAAGGTCCGCCGGGCGCAAGCCGCGTTGAACGCCATGCGCCCCTACGCCGACAAGGCGCTGGAAGTGCTCGACCACCTCTCCGACCGGCGAAGGTCGATCCACCATCCGATGGTCAGGCCGAGGCCGCAGCTCCGCAACATCCTGGCGGTCGTAGTCAGCGGGGACCGCGGGCTGGCGGGCGCCTACAACGCCGGCGTGGTGCGCGAAGCGCTGACGCGCTTCGCCGGCTTCGAGACTCCGGTCCACTACGTCGTCGTCGGCCGCAAGGGCCGCGACATGCTGCAGCGGGCGGGGGTTCCGATCGTCGCCGAATTCAGCCGCCTTCCCGCCGCGCCCTCCTACAGCGACGTCTCGCCCATCGGCCGGCTGGTGATCGACGAATATTCCAGCGGCCAAGCGGATCAGGTGCACATCATCTACACCAAATTCGTCAACATGATCCGCCAAGAGCCCCTGGCGCAGCAGCTGCTGCCGATTCCCGACGTCTCCCCCGCCGCGACGGACGAAGCGGAGCCGCCCGTCGAACGGGCGGGCAGGGCGCCCGGCTACCTCTACGAGCCGGGGCAAGCCCAACTGCTCGATACCGTCATCCAACGGCTGGTCTCGCTTGAGATCTACGAATGCCTGCTCGAAAGCCTTGCCAGCGAGCATGCGGCCCGGATGGCGACGATGCGCAGCGCCAGCGACAACGCCGCCGAGCTGATCCACGACCTGCAGCTGATGTACAACAAAGCGCGCCAGCAGGAAATCACCGGAGACCTGCTGGATATCGCCGCCGGCACCGAGGCGCTCGCGGCCCAAACCTCCCCCTCCCTTCGCTCCGCTTCTCCCGGCTGATCCCGGGAGAAAGGGACGGGAGACGGGGCAGGAAGAAGGAACGGACCATGGAGAAAGACCAAGGCAGGATCGTACAAATTCTCGGCGGCGTGGTGGACTGCGAATTCCCCGCGGGGGAGCTTCCGGACATCTTCGAAGCGGTGGAGGTGGTCCGCGAAGACGGCGGGATGCTCGTCCTCGAGGTGCAGAAGCACCTGGGCGGCAACTGGGTGCGCTGCGTGGCGATGGACACGACCGACGGCCTGCGGCGCGGCCTGAGCGCCCGGGCCACCCGCGCCCCGATCCGCGTTCCGGTCGGGCCTTCGTCGCTCGGGCGGATGTTCAACGTCCTCGGCCAGCCGATCGATCAACTGGGGCCGGTCCGCACCGCCGATCAGTATCCGATTCACCGGCCCGCCCCGTCCTTCGACGAGCAATCCACCCGGGTGCAGGTGTTCGAAACCGGGATGAAGGTGATCGATCTGATCGCCCCCTTCACCAAGGGCGGAAAAACGGGCATCTTCGGCGGGGCGGGCGTGGGCAAGACGGTCATCATCCAGGAATTGATCCGCTCGATCGCGACGGTCCATCAAGGCAACTCGGTGTTCGCCGGCGTGGGCGAGCGCACCCGCGAGGGCACCCAGCTCTACCGCGAGATGCTCGAAAGCGGCGTGCTCAAGGATACGGTCTTGGTCTTCGGGCAGATGAATGAACCGCCGGGGGTGCGCCTGCGCGTGGCGCTGACCGGTTTGACCATGGCGGAATATTTCCGCGACCAGGGAAAGGACGTGCTGCTGTTCATCGACAACATCTTCCGCTTCAGCATGTCCGGCTCCGAGGTCAGCGCGCTGCTGGGACGGATGCCCTCGGCCGTCGGCTACCAGCCGACCCTCTCGACCGAAATGGGCGAACTGCAGGAGCGGATCACCTCCACCAAGCGCGGTTCGATCACCTCGATGCAGGCGGTGTACGTCCCGGCCGATGATTACTCCGACCCGGCACCGGTGGCGACCTTCACCCACCTGGATGCGACCATCGCCCTGGAGCGCTCGATCGTCGACAAGGGAATCTACCCGGCGGTGGACCCGCTGGGGAGCACCTCGCGCATCCTGGATCCGAAGATCGTCGGGGCGGACCACTACCAGACGGCGCGCGAAGTCCAGCGCGTGCTGCAGCGCTACAAGGACCTGCAGGACCTGATCGCGATCCTGGGAATCGACGAGTTGAGCGAAACCGACAAGCGGGTCGTCTCGCGCGCGCGCAAGATCGAACGCTTCTTCTCCCAGCCGATGTTCGTGGCCGAGAAGTTCACCGGCCTCAAGGGGGCGTACGTCAAGCTGGCCGACACGATCCGCGGCTTCCGCGAGATCCTCGACGGCAAGCACGACGCTCTGCCGGAAGCCGCCTTCCACATGGTCGGCACGATCGAGGACGCGCGGGCCAAGGCCAAACAACTGGCGTAACCTCACCCCCTACCCCTTCACCCCTTCCCCCTCTCCTGACATAAGTCAGGAGAGGGGGAAGGGGACGGGGGATAGGGATGAGGAAGGATACCTCCGTGCCCATCCGCTGCGACATCGTCACCCAGGACCGGCCGTTGTTTTCGGGGGAGGCGGACATGGTCATCGCCCCCGCAAGCGAGGGCGTGATGGGAATCCTCCCCCATCACACGCCGCTGTTGACCACGCTGTCCTACGGGATCCTGGTCGTCAAGCAGGGCGAAAAGGAGCAGGCGTTTGCGATCGCGGGCGGAATCATGGAAGTCCTGCCGGACGCGGTGACGGTGCTGGCGGACGTGGGCGAGCGCGTGGAAGAGATCGACGTGGCGCGGGCCGAGGCCGCCAAGGCGCGGGCCGAGGAACTGCTAAAGCAGGCGCCCGGAGAACGGACCGACGAATACCTCAAAGCGATGGCCTCCCTGCGGCGCTCGCAGCTGCGCCTCGATGCGGCGCGGAAGTCCCGCAAATAGCCTCCCAACCCTAATCACCGTCAAGACCCTAAAAACGCAGAACACTTCCGTTGGCGAGTCGGGCAGACCGCGCCGGATTCCTTGGCCCTCGGCCGGCCCGGATCCGGAACCAGAACGCCGACGCCCCCGGAAAACCGCGCCGATAATGGCCGGGATCGTCCTTTTCCCCCCGTCGCGGACATGGCAACCCGGCTCCCGATAATCCTTCTTCTCGGTACTCTTGAGGACGAGAATTTGCGGCGCGATGGCAACAAAGCGGAGCAGGTCCGGCACGAGGGGATCACAAACATTAAAGTCCCAGAGAAAAACCGGGCAGAGCAAAAGGACGGACCACAGGCTCGCGTCGTACATTGCGGAATCGGGCGGCAGGAACGCCTTGAACGGCAAGCCGAACAACGGGGAGAGCCTCATCTCCGAGCCGGTGCAATCTTAAACCTTGCCGACGACCGCTTTGGGCAGGCGGCGCATTTAAATCCGCGGGTTCAGCATCTGAGCACCGTTAAGAACGACGGAATGCGACTGCTCAGCCAGCGATCGTCATGCCGGCATCCGCCCTCGGCGCGGTTTCTGCCGATGGTGAATTTGGCCGGCATCCATTGCGCCATCGAAAATCACAAGATCCCGGCTTCGAGCATTCCCGCTGTGCGAGTGCGGGCGCGGCATGACGAATAAAACCAAGAACACCCGTGACGCTTTGCTGAGATGCTCACATGGAACTGGACAACCTGAGCTGTTGCGTGCGAATAGGATTCGCATCCGGACCGGAGCGATGCCCCGGCCCGAAAAATCATTCTATCGGCGCTCCGCCCCGACGCTTATCCCCCATCCGCCTTCACCCCGCCATCCGGCAATCTCCCGCCCGGCGCTCCGGTGCTAAAATCCCCTTATGCCCTTCCCGTTGATCGAAACCAAACTCGCCATTCCCCGGATCCGGTCCGCGTTGGTTTCGCGGGCGCGGCTGAACGACCGGCTCGAGGGCGGGTTTGAGAGCCGCCTGGTCCTCGTCTCGGCCCCCGCGGGCTACGGCAAGACCACCCTGCTCGCGGATTGGGCGCACGGCGGCGGCCATCCTGCGGCCTGGCTGTCCCTCGACGAGGGCGACAACGACCCGGTCCGCTTCTGGTCGTATGTCACCGCGGCACTGCAAACGCTTTGGCCGGCGGCCGGGGCGGACAGCCTGCCGATGCTGAGCGCCGCGCGGCCCGTCCCGCCGCCGGCGTTTCTGACCGTCCTGATTAACGGCATTTCCGCGCCGCGGCCCGAAGGGCCCGCACTGTTCGTCCTCGACGACCTGCACTTGGTGGCGGCTCCGCCGATCTTCGAAGGGTTGGCCTTCTTCGTCGATCACCTGCCGGATTCGCTCAAGCTCGCCATCGGCACGCGCGCCGACCCCGAGAGCCTGCCCCTGGCCCGGCTGAGGGCGCGTTCGCAGTTGTGCGAGATCCGCACTGCGGACCTGCGCTTCACCCCCGCGGAAGCCGCCGAGTTCCTCACCCGCACGATGAATCTGCCGCTCACCGGCGCCGACACGGCGGCGCTCGAGGCGCGCACCGAGGGCTGGATCGCCGGATTGCAAATGGCGGCGCTCTCGATGCAGGGCAATCCGGATCCGGCCGGGTTCATCCGCGCCTTCACCGGCAACAACCGCTTCGTCCTGGACTATCTTCTGGAGGAGGTCCTGCAGCGCGAACCGCCCGGCATGCGCTCCTTCCTGCTGGCCATCTCGATTTTGGAAAAACTGAGCGCCCCGCTCTGCAACCGCCTCACCGGACGGGACGACGGCCAGGCGCTTCTGGAAAAGCTCGAATCGACCAACACCTTCCTCGTCCCGCTGGATTCCGAGCGGCGCTGGTACCGCTGCCACCCTTTGTTCGCCGACCTGCTCCGGCGCCGGCTGGCCGAGGAGAACGCCGAAGCGCTGCCCGGCCTGCACCTGCGGGCGGCGGATTGGTACGCCCGCAACGATGATCCGGCGGGCGAGATCCGCCACGCGCTGGCGGCGCGCGAACCCGGCCGCGCGGCGCAGGCGGTGGAGCGTTGCTTCTTGCAAGTGCTGGCCCGGAGCGAGGTGGGCACGCTCATCGGATGGCTGCGCCTCCTGCCGGAGGAAATTCTCCGCGCGCGCCCCTGGCTGTGCGTGTGGGACGCCTGGATGTTCATCCTCACCGGGCAAGCCGAGGCGATCGAATCGCGTCTGCAGGACGCGGACGCCGCGCTGCAGACGGGGAAGCTGCCGCCAGCCGAAGCCGAACGGATCCGCGGCTACGCCGCCGCGGTCCGCGCGCAGGTGGCTTTCATCCAGGGCGGGATCGCCGAGGCGATCCGCCAAGCCGCCGATACGATGGGCAAGCTCGCGCCGGAGGATTTCGTTATCAACGCCACCACCGCGATGATCCAGGGCGCCGCCTTCGGCTACACCGGAGATTTTTCCGCCGCGGCCGAATCCTTTAAACGCGCCAAGGCGCTCAGCCTGGCCGGCGGCAATCGATTCAACGCCATGCTCGGCAGCGTCGGATTGGCGCAGATCACCGCCGCACGCGGCCGCCTGAACGACGCCTACCGGATCTACAAGGACAGCCTGGGGCTGACGGAGGCTTCGGCCCTGCTCGGCCCGGGGTACGCCTACGCCCACCTGGCCGACATCCTGCGCGAATGGAACCGGCTCGACGAAGCCTTCAGGTACGCGCAGAAGGGCGTGGAGATGTGCGAACTGCTCGGGCAGGCGGAGCTCCTGATGACGGCCTACGTGGTGCTGGCTCGCATCCAGCGCGGGCGCGGCGATTTCGGCGCGGCCGCCGGAACGCTTGATAAAGCCCGCCGGGTGGCGAGCGTGATTTCGGCTTGGTCGCTGGATTCGGTTCTGCTCCAGCAGGCGCGGATCGACCTGGCCGCCGGAAACCTCGAAGCCGCCTCGCGATGGGCGCGGGAGAGCGGTTATTCGGCCGAGGAATCACCGATCTTCCACCGCGAAGTCGGCCTGCTGACACTGGCACGCGTGCTGGCCGGGGAGGGGAAACGCGATTCGGCGGAAAGCCTGTTGGAGCGCATTCAAAGCGGGGCGGCGAAGACCGGCAGCCGCGTGTCGGAGATCGAAGCCGGCTTGCTGAGGGCGATGAATTTTGCCGCGCAACGCCCCGACGACCCGCGGGTGAAGGAACTGCTCGAGGGGGCGCTGGCGTTCTCCGAACCGGAAGGGTTCACCCGCATTTACCTCGACGAGGGCGAACCCGCCGTTGCGCTCGTCCGCCGCTGGCAGGACGGATCGCGGCTCCGGCCCCCGCCGCGGTTTCCGCGCTTGCGGAGCCGCTCAGCGAACGCGAGCTGGATGTGCTGCGGCTCCTGGCGGCCGGGCGCTCGAACCCGGAGATCGCCGAGGCCCTGTACGTCTCGCTCAACACGGTCAAGGCCCACGTAAAAAGCGTCTTCGGCAAATTGGGCGTGCACAACCGCAGCCAGGCGCTGCTCAAGGCGCAGGAACTGAACATTTTATAGGCTTCATAAATCCTTTGTCCGCGTCGTCCACGGGATCCGACAAAATCCTCACCGTCCTCCGGGCGCCTTTCCCGGAAGTAAACCGGAAGCAGTTTCCCAGCCCCACATCCGCGTGGGATCCTCAGCGATTTCCTGAATAATGCTCCGCGCCGAGCAGTGCCGTTATTCATCTGTTTGCCGAATCACCCTCCCCATTCACCCGATCGGGTGAGCACCGGTCACCCTCTTCCTGGCTACGATAGGCCCAATCCGAAAAAAAGCGCCTATCCCTTTCTCCGGTTCCCGGCGATTTGCAGGAGAAAGGCAAAGGCCGGAAGCCGAGAAAAATGACCGAAACCTACGCCATCAAGGTGCAAAATCTGGAAAAACGCTACAACGGCCTCGCCGCCGTGCAGGGACTCGATTTCTCCGTCCGCGAAGGCGAGATCTTCAGCCTGCTCGGGCCCAACGGCGCCGGGAAGAGCACCACCATCTCGATGCTCTCCTGCCTGCTTCCGCCGACCGCCGGCGACGCCCTGGTACTCGGCTATTCCATCACCCGCGCGCCCGGTTGCGTTAAGCAAAACCTCGGCGTCGTCCCGCAGGAGATCGCGCTCTACGACGACCTGAGCGCGCAGGAAAACCTCCTCTTCTGGGGGCGGATGTACGGACTGGGCGGCAAACGGCTCGCCCGCCGCGTCGCCGAGGTGCTCGAGTTGACCGGCCTTACCGACCGCCGCATGAACCGCGCCGGGCATTTTTCCGGCGGGATGCAACGCCGGCTCAACATCGGCATCGCCCTGCTCCACGAGCCGCGGATCGTCATCCTCGACGAGCCGACGGTCGGGATCGATCCGCAATCCCGCCGGCGGATCCTCGACGGAGTGAAGGAGCTCAACGCCCGCGGCACCACCGTGCTCTACACCACCCATTACATGGAGGAGGCGCAGGAGCTCTCGCACCGGATCGCGGTCATGGATCACGGCAAGCTCGTCGCCCAGGGGACGCACGCCGAGCTGATCCGGCTGGTGGGCGGTCTGCACCGAGTCCGCCTCTCGCTCAGCCGCAAGCCCGCGCGGCTGCTCGAGTTGTGGCAGATGCTCGCCGGCGTGCACTCGGTGAGCGAGGAGGAGGAGCAGGTCCGCCTGCTGGTCCGCGACAGCGCCCAGGTCCTGCCTACGCTCTTCGAATCCGCCGCCCGCGAGGAGACGCGCATCACCGCCATGGATGTCCAGGAACCGGACCTGGAGGCAGTATTCCTGCACCTGACCGGCACGGCGCTGAGGGATTGATCCGGCGCGGAGCCCGATTCCCCGCCGCCCCGAGCCGCGCGCCCGCGCCCAGCGGCGGAAAGCGGAGGATCGGCGGCCAATGATCAGGAGACTGCCATGCCCGTTCTGCACATCATCCTGAAAGACCTTGCGCGCGCGTTGCGCAGCCCGCAAGTGCTGGCCTTCATGCTCGTCCTTCCGCTCGCGGAAGCCGGGCTCCCGTACCTCGCCTTTTCCGGCCTCGCCTCCGGGTTCGACGTCCAGCGGACGCGCGTGCTGATCGTCAACCTCGATCTCCCCGTCGCCGAATATCCCGGCTTGCTGGCCGGCGGGATGCTGGCGGATATGTTCCGCGAGGAAAGCTTGCAAGATCTGCTCGAAACGGCGGATGCGGAATCCGAAGCCGCCGCACGGGCCGCGGTGGATGCGCGCGAGGCGGACGCGGCCGTGATCATTCCGGCCGATTTCACCGCCTCCCTCTTCCGGGAGGGCGCCACGACCGAAGTGGAGATTTATCACGATCCGGCGCTCACCCTCGGCCCGGCGATCGTCCACGACGTCGTGACCGGCTTTCTCGACGGATTCACCGGGACGCTGATCGCCGCCGATACCGCCGGGCGCGACGCTCCGCTGGAACCGCCGGCGCGCGAGGAGCTGATGCGGCGTTATGGGGAATGGGCCCGGCGGGTGGGCGAGCGGCTCGAGGGCGGCGGTCATCCGGCCCTCGCCTACCGCCTTCCGTCGGGCGCGCGCGAAACCGGGAGGGTTATGGAGATCAAAATCGGTCCGGTGATGGTCGGCATGCTGGTCTTCTTCGCCTTTTTCGTCGGCGCCGTCTCCGCCCAATCCATCCTGCGCGAACAGGAACAGGGGACTCTCGCGCGGCTGTGCCGGACTCCGCTTTCGCAGGCCGCGATCCTGGCCGGAAAAGCCGCCGCCGTCGCGCTGCTCCTGGCGCTGCAGGCGGGCCTGCTGATCGCCGTCGGCGGCGCGCTGTTCGGGATCGCCTGGGGCGATCCGTTGTCGGTGATGGCCAACGTTCTGGGCCTGATGACCGCCGCCGGCGGGTTCGGGGTGATGCTGATCAGCTTCATGCGCACCACCCGCCAGGCGTTCCTGGTCATGGGCGGCGCGGTGATGCTCACCGGGATGGCCGGCGGGACGATGACCACCACCTTCGCCGACCTGCCCGGCGCCTTCACAACCCTCAACCTGTTGACACCCCAGGGCTGGATCGTCCGCGGGTTCACCGCCGCGATGAACGGCGCAAGCTTCGCCGAGGCGGCCGTCCCCGCCCTCGTCGCGGTGGGGACGGGTGCGGCGTTCTATGCAATCGCGTCGTGGAAGATAAGCAGGCGATGGAAATAGGCGGTAGGGATTGCGAGGCAAAGCGCGGAAGCGATCGGCGGTTTTCGATACGCGAACCAAAATGCTTCGCCTGTTCCGGACCGCAAGACCCATCCGGAACGGAGTGTGCGCTGACATTTTATGGGCAGATTGCTTCGCCCGCCCCGGAATGAATGGGCGGAACGCGCAATTCCCAACCGGAAAGGCACATACCATGCGCATGGTGCATCTGGCACTCAAAGATCTTCATCAAATTCTGCGGCAGAAGAAATCCGCGCTGTTCCTGCTCCTCCTGCCCGCGCTGTTCACCGGGCTGATGGGCACGATGTTCGACCGCAACGGCGATCCCCGCCTGCCGGTGGCCGTCGCGGCGCTCGACGACGGCCCGCTCGGCGGATACTTCGCCGCCCTGCTTGGATACTCCGACACGGTCAAGCCGGCCGATCCCGGGGAGAATGATCCGGCGGCGCTTGCGGAACTGGTCCGCTCACAGAAAGCGGCGGCGGCGGTCGTCATCCCCGAGGGCTTCAGCGAATCGATGCTGGATGGAGACCTCCCGCGCCTTGAGGTGATCCTCGACCGCGGCACGCCTGCCGGCCAGGCGGCCGACCGCGCGATCCAACTCGCCTCCACCCGCCTGCTCGGGGCGGTGGAAGCCGCGCGCCTCGCAACCGAGGCCCGCGGCGGATTTGCAGGCCCGGAGGAGCGGCGGGAATATCTGCTCGAATCGCTCGCCTACGCCGCCGCGGCCTGGGCGGATCCGCGGGCAAGCGTCCGCCTGCGCCCGGCGGGCGCCGCCGCCTCCGGAACGGAAGGCTTCGCCCAATCCTCGCCGGGGATGATGGTCCTGTTCGTCACCATCGGAATGATCACGCCCGGTTCCCTGCTCCTGGCCGAACGCCGCACGCGGACGCTCGCCCGCCTGCTCACCACCGGCATCCGCCGGGCGGAGATCATCGCCGGGCACGCGCTGGCGATGTTCGCGACGTGCTTCGCGCAGATTCTGCTCCTGGCCGCCTTCGGCCAAGCGGCTTTCGGGCTGGGGTACTGGCGCGATCCGGCGGCGCTGATCCTTTTGGCGGGGGCTTTGGCCTGCTTCTCCGCCGGCTTCGGCTTGCTGATCGGGACGGTCGCCGGCGGCGAGAATCAGGTGGTGCTGCTGGTGATGGGCGCGACGCTCGTGTTCGGATTCCTGGGCGGGGCCTTTTTCCCGCTCGACCTGGCCGGCGAATCCTACGCCGCCGTCGGCCGCGCCCTGCCCAGCGCTTGGGCAATCCGGGGTTTTCAGGATATCATCCTGCGTGCGGCGGATTGGAAATCCGCTCTGCTTCCCGCGGGGATTCTGCTGGTGTACGCGCTGGCGGCGTACCTGCTGGCCGTGCGGCGGTTTCAGAAGGAAACGGGGCGGTAGCTCCTTCCTCTGTCCTCCCTTGTTCGCCGCAGTTCAGCTAACGAGAAAGGAAAAAGGAGGGGGTCGAGTCGGGCTTTCCAAATCCGACAGGAGACACTTTGATCCCATCCACTCCTTCGCGGAAATTCTTCTGCTCCTGGAGCGGCGGGAAGGATTCCGCGCTCGCGCTGTTCCATGCCATCCGCGGGGGCGGACGGCCGCTCCGCCTGCTGACGATGATGTCCGAGGACGGGCACGGGTCGCGCTCGCACGGCCTGGCGCGGGAGGTGCTGGAGGAGCAGGCGCGGCGGATCGGCATCCCGATCGTTTTCCGCTCCGCGTCTTGGGCCGCTTACGAAAGCGTTTTTTCCTCCGCGCTGGAGGATTTCCGCGCCGAAGGCATGGCCGCGGGCGTCTTCGGCGACATCGACCTCGAGGAACACCGCGCGTGGTGCGCGCGCGTGTGCGCCGCCAAGGGACTCGCCGCCTGCCACCCGCTGTGGAAACGCCCGCGCCGCGAATTGCTTGAGGACTTCATCGGCCTCGGGTTTGCGGCGACGATCATCGCCGCCCGGGCCGACTGCCTGGGTCCCGAATGGCTGGGGCGCAGGATCGACGCGCAAGCGGTTGCGGAATTGGAAAAGCTGGGAATCGATCCGTCCGGCGAGGCGGGCGAATACCACACGGTCGTGACCGGCGGCCCGATCTTCCACTCCCGAATCCGACTTGCCGCGGGAGACCCGGTCCGGCACGGAGATCATTGGTTCCTCCCGGTGACCGCCGTGCCGTCGGCCATCCCCGAGTGAAATGGAATCGACGAACACGGCGGCTTGAGAACACTGCACCTCGAAGGCGAGCTCCTTCCGGTTCTGCTCGTTCGAATTTGCATTCCGATGGAGGAACAGTTCCCTCGGTCTCCATCCCCCCAATTTCATCTCCCCCCATCCCTATGGGATGGGGGGAGATGAGCCTTTCCCTCAAATGTCGGAACCCAGGGGGGAGGGTAATCGAACCGTGTGCGTAAGGAAGCCTTTTTTCCGGATCCTTCGAGGCGAACACATTGGCTTATTTTTCGTATGTTTTTTCGTTACTACTCAGCTGGCGATCTTCATGCCGGCGCCTGCCCTCGGCGTGTTCTTCGCCGGGGGTAAAATTAGCCGGCATCCAGTAAATCTAAATAAATACTAGCCCCCGGCTTCGAGCCCCGCTTCCCCCGCTCCGCGAGGGCAAGCGCGAGGGCGGGAGCGGAGGCAGACGCGAGGGCGGGCGCGGGGGAGCCACGCCGGGGTGACGGACAAAACCTATAACACTGGTAATGTTATGCTGAGATTATTCAGTCGAAATAAGCTGCCTAAGCAGTTACGTTTTTTCTATCAAGATAAAAATTTTCGCTCCCACGGTAGAACCTTTTCAGGGTACTCACTGCCATAGGCAGTGGCTTTCGAAGCTAGTGAATTGGAATCGACGAATGCGGCGGCTTCACGCAACGCGTAATGAAGGTACAAATCCGCGGCACCCGCTACTCCGGGAGCGTGCCTGATTATCCCCCATTCCGGCTTGCGGATTGGGGGGAAATGCGTTTGGAGGGAAGGGACGTATAATCAACCGCATGCGGGAGGCAGGATGACCGGAGAATCCATGACCGTCGATTTCGAAAAAGACGTTCTTGCCACCGCCGCCGGCGACCTGGCCGTGACCTTCCTCGGCCACGCCAGCCTGCTCTTCGCCTTCGGCGGAAAACAAATCTACATCGACCCGTTCGGCGAGGCGGCGGATTATTCGAAGCTCCCGCCGGCCGACGCGGTCTTGGTCACCCACCACCATTTCGACCATTTCGACCTGCAGGCGCTCGGGCGCATCCGGACGCAAAAAACCCGGGTGGTCTACACCCCGGCCTGCGCCGCCAAGCAGCCCGGCGGCATCGTGATGGGCAACGGCGACGCCCAAATTGTTGAGGGCATCCCGGTCGAGGCGGTGCCGGCCTACAACCTCGTCCACAAACGGCCAAGCGGGGAACCTTACCATATCCGGGGCGAAGGAAACGGATATATCCTCACCTTCGGCGATACCCGTGTCTACGTCGCTGGCGATACCGAAAATGTCCCCGAGATGAAAAATCTCGAACGGATCGCCGTCGCCTTCCTTCCGGTCAACCTGCCCTACACCATGTCACCCGAAATGGCGGCCGACGCCGCGCGGACAATTCGGCCGCGGATCCTCTATCCGTATCACTTCAGCGACACGGACATGGCTAAGCTGGTCGGGCTGCTGAAGAACGAGCAGGATATCGAAGTCCGAATCCGAAATATGGCATAACGCAAGCCGGCGCGGTCCGTCCTCCCCGGGGTTTCGGGCGGAGGAGGCGGCTCAGATACAGGCGGGGTAGTGTCATGGGAAGCTATTTAGAAACTACGAAATTGGATGGAGAAGAATGGATTCGGAAAAGATAATTGCGCCACCCGGATACCAAGAGAATCACCCAATACACTGGCTGACGAACGCACGGATCGTAGCAGTCTTCGCGGTTGTACTCCTACACGTTTCGGGGGAGCTCGTGATCCGCGCCGAGATCGGTTCATTTCCTTGGTGGATTGGCAATGTTTTCGATTCGCTTTCCCGCTGGTGCGTCCCTGTTTTGGTGATGGTTAGCGGAGCACTATTGTTGGACAAAAGCAAGAAAGAAACTGCTTTATCTTTTTACCGGAAACGGCTTTCTCGAGTTTTTTGGCCTATCGTGTTTTGGTCCGCCTTTTTTCTACTCTGGTCCTATGCGAAAGGGGTTCTCCGGAGCGACCCTCCAACCTTCACCGCACTTGGCGAATCCATATTGGCCGGGCGCCCCTACGTGCACTTGTGGTATTTATATATGATTCTCGGGCTTTATTTTTTAACGCCGTTCCTCCGAAAAATATACTTACTCTCATCGGCGCAGGAATTGAAATTGCTTATTGCGATGGCGTTTTTAATTTCCGTTACAAGTGTCGCCTATCGAGCCGCTTTCCCCACCGGAGGTTTCGGCCTTTTTACCGAACTCTTTCTTCCCTATCTGCCCTATTTTCTTCTCGGATACGTCGTTAGCGCAGCTGAACCCCTGCCATGGCAGATTCCGGCGGCGGTTTTCGCCAGCTCCGTTATGCTAACCGCAGTGGGTTGTTTCTTGGTCAGCCAGTTCTCGGATTTAGATGCCGGTCTTTACTTTTATAATTACCTTAGTCTAACTGTAGTCCCGATGTCCGTGAGCGCCATTTTCCTACTTAAACATTGGAACAGACCCTTCGTGAGCGAAGCCTTCGGACAAGGTCTTGCGTCGCTAACTATCGGGGTGTTTCTGATCCATCCAATATTTATCGAGATTTTAAATTATTGGAAACTCGGTGTTTTCGCCTATACCCCATACGCCTCGATTCCTGTTACAGCCGTGTCGGTTTTTATCATTTCGATATTTATGTCTTATTTGATTTCCAGGATCCCGATTATTAAAAGGATCATATAATCTCATCCCGAAGAGCGGCCAGATTCCTGCTGAAGGTATGTTCCACTTTTCTATCGGTAATTCAAATACTACCTCTTGGTATCCACCGGAAGATCTCTGCCTCTCGCTTTCCAATTCCCCGATTGTTGAAATAAAGCGCTCATCCGGCAAGCCCTTGTGATTTTACATGCCAACGGGCAGATGAAGTTGAAGCCTGACGTCGTCGTGAAACTTGGTATCGATGTGGAGGGATGGTTAGTCCGGGAAAGAGTGGAAATTCTGACTATGGCGGTTGGGGCTACCCGTCAGGATGCTACAGCCTTCCTCTTCCGTCAGATGCGCAGGCGACTGGGAGCAAGAACAACAACACATCAATCAGAAGCTGGGATCCAATTCGGACGGCACACAAATCAACATGCTTGAATCCTGGATACTCGTGAATAGATACCGCAATCGGAGCGTGGCGCTCCCGCCGGCCGACGCAGTCTTCGTCAACCACAATCATTCCGAAAAATGGCATAACGCAAGCCGGCGCGGTCCGTCCTCCCCGGGGTTTCGGGCGGAGGAGGCGCGCCTTTTCCGGCAACCCGCCCGGTGCATCCGCCCGGCCGCTGATATAATCGGCCGGTATTTCATCCCCGGCGGGATGCAGGAAAAAAAACGGTGAGAAACATCTCCCTTCCATTCGCCTTATTGCTTTTCTGCGCGGCTGCGGCCGGGTGCGGCGGCTCTCCGTCCGCAACGCCGCCGGCCGGCATCGCGCCGGCCGCGTCCCGGACGGAATCCGGCGGCGGGATTCCGGACCCGACTGAGACGGCGGCCCCCCCGCCGGCGGCGACAAACACGCCGTCGATCACTCCGACCCTCGCCGACGACGACTGGGAAACCATGCCGGTGATTCCCGCCGTCAGCGAAACCGCCCGCCGCATCTACGCCGAAGGGCGGGAACTCGGCAACGACCCGCACGCCTTTTCGATCCTCGGCGACTGCCTCAGCCTGCCAATCAACCTGTTTGGAAATTACGGCAAGCCGGGCAAGTACAACCTGGGGGACTACGCCTACTTGCAGCCGGTGATCGACTGGTTCGTCGATTCGTTCACGCGGACGAGCATCTCGGTCGGGGACGGATTCAACACCGCGGCGGTGCTTTCCCCCTTGCGGGCGGATCCGAAGCAATGCCAAAAAGGCGAATCCCCGATGGCCTGCGAATTCCGCGTGCACCGCCCCAGCTACGCGATCATCAGCCTGGGAACCGACGATTGGACGGTCGAACCGGAGGTTTACGAGGAACGCATGCGCCGGATCGTCGAATCCAGCATCGCCCGCGGGATCGTCCCCATTCTGGCGACCAAAGCCGACAACCGCGAAGGCGGGAACGCCTTCAACAAAATCGTCGCCCGCTTGGCCTACGAATACGACGTCCCGCTGTGGAACTTCTGGCTGGCCGTACAGCCGCTGCCGAAACACGGCGTGGCCAACGAGCAGGGCCACCTGACCTGGGCCGATCCCAACCACCTCGAATACACCTACAGCATGCAGGTCGCCGTGCCGGTGCGCAACGTCACCGCCCTGCAAACCCTCACGGCCGTTTGGCAGGGAATGGGCGGGGGGGATTGAAGTCCCGCCGGGCGGCGGGGCGGGTCAGGGCAAAAACCGGCGGGCGGCGATCCAGAAATAATACTGGAGGAAGAAATCCGGCATGGGGCGCAGCATGACGCCGTGGTGGATATCGACGTCCAGCACCATGTCGTCGCCCCAATACATGACCTCGTGGGCGACCTCCCCGCCGCTGCTTTCGGCGGCGAAGATCAAATCCCCCCGCCGCACCGAAAACCGGTCGACGTACTCGCCTTCCAGCATCTGATCGTCCGCGTCCCGGCTGATCAGGATCCCGTAGGCATGAAAGAGGCGGTAGGGGAAGCCGGCGCAATCCAGCGTATCGGAGGTCGTGCCGCCCCACACGTAGGGAGTTCCGGTCATGGATTCCGCCAGGGCGAAAATCCCATCCGCCGGGACGGGGCGCGCAAGATCGTCCGTCAGGCGCACATCCTTGCGGGGCAGCCATCCCTTGCCGCCGTCCGGCAGGCGCACCACCACCCGGTCTTCCAGCACTTCCTCCGCCGGCAGCCGCGTATCCAGGTAAACCAGCATCCCGTCCCTGTCCGCGGAATCCGATCCGAGATGCGTGCGCGCGGTCATCACCACGGCGTACCGTTCGGCGGCGGGAGAGCTGGGGGTGAGGAATTCCGACCGGACCCAGCCGGGATATCCGCGCGGGTCCTTATGCGAAGGCTGTTCCACGGCCGCGATCCGCGACCATTCGCCGAGGGCTTCGAGGACCAACACCCTTTCCCCGAGGATCAGTTGGGTCTGCAGATCCCAATAGGAATTTTCATTTTCCGGAGCGTTCCACACATCCGCCTTGGTTGTCCGGACGGCGAACTCCGGCAAGTCCGGCGCGGGGGCGGCGGTCGGCGCTTCCGAAGGCAGCACCTCCGCCGAGGGCGTGGCGGCCGCCGGCAGCCTGGGGGAAGGATCCGCCGCAACTGCCGTCGCGCTGAGCTGCGGGGGAGGGCTCGCGTTTTCCCGGCATCCGGACAGCATGCCGATCACGCAAAACGCGGACGCCCACCAAGGCAATCCTCCGGGGAGGGTGTGCGCGGGCGGTTTATGCAAAGCAAACGGGGTGCGGGAGTGTTTCTGCGGCTCGGCCATATGCGGGAAGATTCCGGATTCTCGCGGGAGGATGGCGGATTGACTGCGCAGGAGTATACCAAAGCCGTTGGTTCCTCGCGCCGCGCATGCCGAGGCATGCACCGCCCAGGGCGGCGGGCGCTGGGGATGGAACACCGCGCTTCAAACCGCGAAAAGTTATTTGAGAACCAATCCGCGACCAAGGGCGGGGCAGGCGTTCTTGGTCAAAGGCTCACCGTCGTTTGATCGTCGCGCCCGAGTGATTTTGGCGGCGCTCCCGGGATTTGGCAAGCGGGCGCTCGACGGAAACACTCCCGCCGCCCTCGCTTCCCGGGCGAATCAAGGGCGGGCGCGAGGGATGGATTTCCGATCATGAGGATGGTGTGCGTCGGCGCATGGATGGTTTGAAAAGCGGCATCGATTACAATTATCCTCACGGAGCCGCATCGGCGATGAAAATGAAAATCTTTGGGACAATCCTGCTCCTCCTCCTCGCAATCCTTGGCGCCTCCTGCGGGCCCGCGGAAGCGGACAGCGCGACGGCCACGCCCGAAAAGGAAAGATTCACGCCGACCGTCCGCATCGTGGTTCCCTCGCCGACGGCCCCGGCGGTGGAATCCGGCTCCACGTCCCCCCTGGCGCTCGGCGGCAACTACACCTGTGCCATCACCCCCGCCGGCGGAATCGCCTGTTGGGGCAACAACCGCTACGGTCAATTGGGGAATGGAACAGTGATCAACAGCGCCCTTCCCGCGCCGATCGGCCGGCTGAGCTCTGGGGTCGTCGCCGTTGCGGCCGGATGGTCCCACAATTGCGCGCTGCGCGCGGGCGGCGGATTGGAATGCTGGGGGGCCAACGCCAAGGGCCAGTTGGGGGATGGGACGAATACCGACAGCCGGGCCCCGGTGGCGGTCTCCGGCCTTTCCACGGGGGTGGAATCGGTCGCGGCCGGGCATCGCCATACCTGTGTCGTGATGGAAACGGGGGCCGTGAAATGCTGGGGCGAGAACGCCTCCGGATGCGTGGGCGACGGGACGGGCGTGAACCGCAATCTCCCGGTCGACGTTCCGGGGATGGAGGTTGGCGCGGCGGGGCTGGATGCCGGCGCCGGGCATACCTGCGCGGTGATGGACGACGGCGCAGTGAAGTGCTGGGGATGGAATCCCTCCGGACAATTGGGGAACGGAACCGCCACCGACAGCCGGGTTCCGGCGGACGTGGCAAGCCTGCCCGGACCCGCGCTGGCCGTCGCGGCGGGCGATCAGCATACCTGCGCTTTGCTTGCGGACGGGACCGTCGCCTGTTGGGGCGCGAACGCCAGCGGCCAATTGGGAAACGGCACCCGGACCCGAAGCGGCATTCCGGTCGCGGTCGCCGGGCTTTCCGGAGTTGTGGAAATTGCCGCCGGGGGCGCGCACACCTGCGCGCGTCTGGAAGACGGGGGGGTTAAATGCTGGGGGGACGACCAATCCGGCCAATTGGGCGACGGGGGGTATGGGAATCAAACCGCTCCGGTGGACGTGGACGGATTGGCGGGCGGGGCGGTGCGGATTGCGTCGGGGTTCGGTCACACCTGCGCGGTTCTTGCCGACGGGCGCATCCAATGCTGGGGTTGGAACAACGAGGGCCAACTCGGGGATGGGACGCCCGCCGGCCGGCGGATCCCGGGCGATGTTGTGGGGATGGGCGCGGGGCCGGCGCAGGTGTCGGTCGGCTGGTCGAACGCCTGCGCCTTGATCCAACCCGGCGGAGGAATCCGCTGTTGGGGATTGAACGGAGGAGGCCAGTTGGGCGATGGAACGTATTCCGACAGCGGCCAACCGGTCCGGGTGAAAGGGTTGGATGCGGAGCGGATCGCCGTGGCGGTCGGCGGCGGACACGTCTGCGCCCTGTCCGCCAAGGGCGGCGTGAAATGCTGGGGGCGCAACGACTACGGCCAGCTGGGGAGCGGAGCGAATTCGGATCAGAACACGCCGGTGGACGTCGTCGGTTTGCCGGAAGCGGCGATCGCTCTGGCGGCGGGCAAGGACCACACTTGCGCCCTCACCGCCGCCGGAGGCGTAAAATGCTGGGGGGCGAACGCCTTCGGCCAGTTGGGAAACGGCGCCGTGGTGAACAGCGCGCGGCCGGTGGACGTCGCTGGGCTTTCCGAGGGAGTGGCCGCGATCGCCGCCGGCGGGAACCATACCTGCGCCCTGACCCGCGGCGGAGCCGTGAAGTGCTGGGGATCCAATCGATACGGACAGCTCGGCGACGGTTCCGTGGAAGACCGTCCCGCGCCGGTCGGCGTCGAGGGATTGGCGGCCGGGGTCGATTCGATCGCCGCCGGCGGATTCCACTCCTGCGCGATCGTCGCCGGAACGGCGCTCAAGTGCTGGGGAGGGAACGCCTTCGGCCAGGTGGGAGACAGTACGGCCACCGACCGTCCCCTGCCGGCGGACGTCAAGTGGCTGGCGGGCACTCCGGCGTCCGTCTCGGCCGGTTACGATTTTTCCTGCGCGATTATGCGCGCGGGCAACCTGCGCTGCTGGGGTAACAACGAATTCGGCCAGCTGGGAGACGGCACCAACGCGGTCCATCACACGCCGGTCAGCGTGCTGGGGTTGGAATCCAAAGCGCTTTTACTGGCGGCCGGCTACTACACCGCCTGCGCCGTAACGGCCGACGGAAGGATGAAATGCTGGGGGAACAACCTCTACGGCCAGCTTGGCGACGGCTCGACGGTGAACAGCACTCTGCCGGTGGAGGTGGTCGGATTGGAATAAGGACGGCCTGACGGAGACAATCCGGTGCGGATGGTTTCGTTATGTCGTGTATCTCAGCCTGTTCAGTAGGAAAAAGAAATCCCGTTACTGCCTGGGTAGAAAATTCCGACAGAATAATCTCAGCATAACATCACCGGCGCTATTGGTATTGACCGTCACCCCGGCGCCCGCCCCCGCGCCCGCCCTGGCTTCGCAAGGTAAGCGAGGGTGCTCGAAGCCGGGGTCTAGTATTTTTCGAAGGTTTACCGGATGCCGGCTGAGATCGCGCCGGCATGACGATCGCCGGCTGAGGCAGAAAATTCCGACAGAATAATCTCAGCATAACATCACCGGCGCTGTTGGTATTGACCGTCACCCCGGCGTCCGCCCTCGCGCCCGCCCTGGCTTCGCAAGAGAAGCGGGGGAAACGGGGGTGTCCCACGCGGGGAACCATGCCGCGCGATCTCGATTTCCCGCAAAAAACCGAGCGGGGAAGACGACCGAACCGTTCTGCGGATTTACCTACAAACGCCGTCCTCCCGATTTTTTTACCTCCCTCAGATAAGGTACAATTGCTTCCGGCATGCAATAAAATCTTGGATTTCCGCCGGGAGCGCGGACTGAAACCTTATGGCGTTATTCTACAAGGAACTCGGAATCGATCTGGGAACGGTCAACACCATCATCGCCGAAGGCGGTCAAATCGTCCTCAGCGAACCGACGATGGTGGTGATCGACGTCGACGAACAGAAGGTCGTGGAAGTGGGCGAGCAGGCCCGGCACATGTACGGCCGGGTGCCCGAAGGGTACGAAGTCGTCCATCCCCTGCAAGCCGGGGCGATTGCGGATTTCGAAGTCGCGCAGGTGCTGTTGACGTGGTTCATCCGCAAAGTCTGCGGTCCGGTCAGTCCGTTCAAACCGCGGGCGATGGTGACCATCCCGCACGGCATCACCAGCGTGGAACGCCGCGCCGCCAGCGAAGCGGTGTTGCGCGCCGGATGCCGCGAGGTGTTCCTGGTCACGCGGACCCTCGCCGCCGCCGTCGGCGCCGGCCTGCCGATTTCCACCCCTTCGGGCAACATGGTCGTCTACCTGGGCGGGGGCGTGGCCGAGGCGGCGGTGATCACCATGAACGGCCCGGTGGTGGCCAATACCATCCGCATGGGCGGAAGGCGGCTGGACGAGTTGTTGGCCGCCTATATCCGCCGTAAATACGGCGTGGTCATCAGCGAAATGGTCTCGGAAGAAGTCAAGCTGCGGATCGGCGCCGCCATGCCGGTCGAACCCAACGAAACCCTTGAAATCCAAGGCCGCGACCAGGTCAACAACCTTCCCCGCACCGTCACCGTGTCCACCGCGGACCTGGTGGAAGCGCTCGAGGAACCGCTGGAGGAGATCGTCGGCTGCGTCCGAACCACCCTCGAGCGGACCCCCCCGGAACTTACCTCAGACATCATCGACCGCGGGATTATGCTCTGCGGAGGCGGCGCCCTGCTGCGCGGCGTAGACCGCTACCTGACCGAGGCCACCGGGATCCCGACCTACCTGGCCGAGGAACCGGTCGGCTGTCTGGCCATCGGAGCCGAGCTCGTCCTGCACCAGTTGGAGCAGTTCAAGCGTTACCTGCCGCAAGCCTGAGGGAGCGGAGAAAGGTGCTCCCTGCGGCGTTTGGAAATCGTCTTGGCGAGCGGGTCCTGCTGAACCTTGGCGTGTCCTGAAAAGTGTAAAAAAGGATGGTTTCGCCCGGCCGGGCTGGGCCAGGGATTCGCCCGCAGGAAGCGCGGGCTACCCCGGCCCCGCTCGAGGAAGCGGAGCGGGGCACGCCACGACTACCCCAAGCCCCTTGCGGCCCCTTTCAGCCCGCCGGGAAGGCCACGTTGACCGGGGTGTTGCTGTTGGCGTTGCCCCCGTTCCCCAACTGGCCGTCGTCGTTCAATCCCCAACACTTCACCGAACCGTTATCGAGCAGGGCGCAGGTGTGGCTTCCGCCCGCGGCGATGGCGGCCACGCCGCTCGAGAGCCCGGATACGGTCGCGGGGGCGTTGCGATCGGTCGTCGAGCCGTCGCCCAGCTGCCCGGAGGAGTTGCCGCCCCAGCAATTCACACCGCCGGTCTTGGTCAACGCGCAGGTATGGCTGCCGCCGACCGCCACCGCCTTCGCCCCCTCCTCCAGGCCGATCACCCGGACCGGGAAGGGGCTGTTGGTCCCGCTTCCGTCGCCCAGTTCCCCGATCAGATTGTCCCCCCAGCACCAGACTTCGCCGGAAGTTTTCCAGGCGCAGGCGTGAAACACGCCGGCCGCTATGCCGGCCACGTCCGATTGCAGCCCGGACGCATCCGACGGGATGATGCTTCCGGAATACGATCCGTTGCCGAGCTGGCCGGTGTCGTTGGACCCCCAGCATTTCACGCCGCGGTTGTGCACCGCGCAGGAGAAATCCACGCCGACGGCGATGGCGCTCACCCCGCGTCCCAATCCCGAGACTTCGACGGGGACCGGCCGGTCCTCGGTGCTGCCGTCCCCCAGGGCGCCGAAAGCGTTGCTGCCCCAGCATTTCACCCCGCCCGAGGTCGTCAGACCGCAGATATGGGTGGTTCCGGCGGCCACCGCCCGATATCCGTCGAATTGTCCGCCATCCGGAGAATCCAAGACCATGCTGCCCCAGCAAAAGATCCCGCCGGACGCGGTGAGGGCACAGGCGTAGGTGTACCCGACGGCGATGGCGGTTGGCTTTTCGCTCAGGATGGTGACCGGCGTGGGAACGTTGCGGTTCTCCATCGTCCCGTCGCCGAGCTGTCCGACGCGGTTGTCGCCCCAGCACTTCGCGCCGCCGGCCGCAATCAGGCAGGTCTGGTTCCCTCCGGCGGAGAGGGCGGAGGAGCCTGACGCCCCGCCTCCCATGGATAGGCCGCAGGCGGAGGCGAACGCGATCAGCGGCAGGGATAATCCGGCGGCGATTGCTGGTGAACGGCGCATGGTGCCCACCTCCAGAGGGATTCTTCCGTCAGGCAGCCTGCGTGCGATCCGTTCCGGATCACGCCGAAAAAACCTGCCCGGGTACGTTGATTGTATCCCAAATCCGGCCGCCGCTCTCGGCGTTGGGCGTGACCGTCGTCGGCGGTCGGCGCAGGATCCGGGCGGCGGCGCGATACCGCTCCGCCGGAAAACACAGTATCATATACCCCATTCCCCGGCGGAATCCGCCAAGGCAGACGCCCATGACCCAACCGGCCGCGAACATCCTTCTGGTCGACGACGAACCCTCGATCACCGAGCACCTGAGCGCGTTCCTGCAGCGCGCGGGATACGGCGTGCGTTGCGCGGCCGACGGCAAAGCCGCCCTGCAGGAAGTGGAGAAGCAGGCGCCGGACCTGATGATCCTCGATGTATTGATGCCGAAGATGGACGGGCGGGCGGTGCTGCGGACCCTGCGCTCGCAGGGCAGCCGTCTGCCGGTGATCCTGCTGACCCAGGTGGGGGAGGCCGGCGAACGCGCGATGGCGCTCGAGGAGGGGGCGGACGATTACCTCAACAAGCCGTTCGATCCGCGCGAACTGCTGGCCCGGGCGCGGGCGGTCCTTCGCCGGGCGCAAAGCTCGCCGGTCCCGCTGTCCTCGGCCTGGAAGATCACCTCCGCCGGATTGGTCCTCGACCGGCGCGCGCGGCGGGCGGCGCTGAACGGGAAAGTCATCAACCTCACACCCAAGGCGCTCTCGCTGTTGGAATACCTGATGACCCACCCGGACGAGCTGATCACCCGCGAGCGGCTGCTGGATGCGGTCTGGGGCTGGGATTACCCCGCCGGAACCCGCGCGGTGGACACCCGCATCGCCGAACTGCGCCGCGCGCTGGGGGATGAGGCCGAGGAGCCGCGCTACATCGAGACGGTCACCGGCGAAGGGTACCGCTACCGCGCGGCGGTGGAAGGCGAGCAATGAAACTGCGCATCGCGGCGGCCTGCGCGCCGGCGCTCCTGGGCGCGGCGGCCATGGTCCTGCTTCAGCGTCTCTGGCAACCCGTCCCGCTGCTCAGCGTTAAGATCGACTTCGGCCTGCTGGCGTTCTTCGGCGGCCTGCTCCTCAGCGCCGTATGGCTGTCCGCCGTGCTGAGCCGGCGGGCTTTCGTCCGCCAGCGCAGCTTCCTTACCGCCCGCGAACGGATGAAGCACGCGGAAGCCCAGCGGCGCTTCATCCGCCGGCTGGACCACGAGCTTAAGAATCCGCTGACGGGGATCCGCGCCGCGCTGGCCAACCTGGAAGGCGCCGGAACGCCGGGGGCGGCGGCTTCCGCCATCCCCGACATCCAGCATCAAGTGGAACGGTTGGCGCGTCTGACCTCGGGCTTGCGCAAGCTGGCGGACTTGGAGGAGATCCCTCTGGAAAATGCCAAGGTCGACCTCGGCGAACTTCTGCGGGAGACGGTCGACGCCATGCGGGCGCATCCGTCGGGGGCCGGTCGGGATTTGCGGCTGGTGGTGCCGAGCGTCCCCTGGCCGCTGCCCCAGATCACCGGCGACCGCGACCTGCTCAGCCTGATGTTCTTCAACCTGGTCGAGAACGCGATGAAGTACAGCGGCCGCGGGGACGCGGTGGAGGTGCGGGCGATCGAGCAAGCCCGCCATGTGTTGGTGGAAATCGCCGACACCGGCCCGGGAATTCCCGCGGACGAGATTCCGCGCCTGTTCGAGGAGCTGTACCGCGGCTCGAACGCGCGCGGATGCGAGGGCAGCGGGTTGGGGTTGGCGCTGGTCCGGCGCGTCGCGGACCGGCACGCGGGGAGCGTGACGGTCCGCAGCCGGCGGGACGGCAGGCGCGGGACGATCTTCGCCGTCTCATTGCCGGTGGCGTGAGCCCAATAGGAAACCTTCAGAAGGTATCTGCCACACCCCAATGAAGGAATTTTATAAACGGCCGGGGAAAAACCTTTTTTGTTCCCCCTCATCCCCTCCTTCCATCACTGCGTTCCAAAGCAAATTCTCCCAGCCCATCTCTAAAGAATGATGGCTTTGGAAAATGTTTCTTCTCGGCCGGCGATCGTCACGCCGGCGCCTGCCCCCGGCGAAGAACACGCCGAGGGCTGGCGCCGGCATGACAATCGCCAGCCGAGGAGTAACGAAAAACCGGCTTAATCCTTCTACCGCTTCGGGGTGGGCGTGTGCGTCGCCATCTTCATCCCCGGGGGCGGCACGTTGTCCGTCGGAAGGACCGCCGTCGATGTCATCGTCGGGGTGGCCGGCGTGACGGTTGCCGTCGGAACGCCCGTTTCGGCGGGCGGTTCCGCCGGCGAGGTCCGATCCCCCAATCCGAAAACCCGCACCGGGACCTGGCTGTCCTCGTAGGTGCCGTCGCCGAGTTGGCCGACGTCGTTCAGCCCCCAGCATTTCACTCCGCCCGATTCCGCCGCCGCGCAGGTGTAAGCCCGGCCGACGGCGACGGCCGCCGTTCCCTCGGTTAACCCGTACACTCCGGAAGGTTTGGACCGGGTCGCCTTCGTTCCGTCGCCCAACTGTCCGAAATTGTTCCATCCCCAGCACAGCACGGCGCCGTTCCGGTCGATGCCGCAGGTGTGGTTCCAGCCGGCTTCCGCCCAGCGCATCCCCTGCGCCAAACCTCCGACCGCAACCGGGGCGCTGCGGTTTACCACCGTCCCGTCGCCCAGCTGTCCGTATTCATTGTTGCCCCAGCATCGGATTCCGCCGTAGATCGTAAGCGCACAGGCCTGGCCGCCGTCGGCCGAGATCTGTTCGGCGCTCCGCGCCAATCCTTTCACGTTCATCGGGGTGAATCGGTACTCCTCCGTTTCGCCGTACCCCAGCTGGCCATACTCGTTGTTGCCCCAGCACTGGACGCTCTTTTCCGCCGTGAGGATGCAGGTGTGCCCCCACCCGGCCGTCACCGCGCGGACTCCGCCGGCCAAGCCGTTCGCCGGGACGGGAACGCTGCGGTTGGCCGTTGTCCCGTCGCCCAGCTGGCCGTAGGGGTTGTATCCCCAGCATTTCACGCCGCCGGCGGCGGTCACCGCGCAGGTGTGGTCGTCCCCGGCTTCGATCGCGACCACGCCCGAAGTCAGGCCGACGACCTGCACCGGTACGTGGCTGTCGGCGTTTCCGCCGTTGCCGAGTTCGCCGTTCCTGCCGTATCCCCAGCATTTCACGCCGCCGGAACGGGTCAGGGCGCAGGTGTGAGCCCAACCCGCCGCGAGCGCCCGTGCGTCCGCCAACCCCGCCACCGCAACCGGGACGTTGCTGTCGACCGCCCCGCCGTTCCCCAATTGTCCATGCTCGTTCAACCCCCAGCATTTCACAACGCCGTCGTCGAATGCGGCGCAGGTATGCGCCTTGCCGGCCGCGACGGCGATGGCGCCCGAAAAAGCCAGGCCGTGGACCGTCGGCGTCGGCGTGGCTTCCCGGGTCGGCGAGGGGCTGGGAGATATGCGCGTTTGCGCAAACACCAGCGGTGGAAGGGACGTGGAGGAAGGGAAAGCCGTGGCGGTGCCCCCGGTATTCGATGCCAGATCCACGTCGACCCGGAGAGTCCCGCAGCCCACCAGCAAGGCTGTCAGCCCGGCGGCCGCAAGCGGCACCGCCCCATTCGTTATCCGCATCGCCTTTTCCGCTCCAAAAAATCCGTGGTCGCAACGATCATTTTGCCGCTCCCGCGCGGGCCCGCGCGCCCTCCTCCCCGGGTTCCATATAGGTTATGGATGAATTCCTCAGCCCCCCATTCCAAAAGCATGGGGGGAAGTGCTCTTGGGGGGAGTTTTTTATGGAGATCACAATTTCTTCCCGGAGACTCCCGGGGATGGGCTTTTTATTCTCCGGGGGTTGCCGTGTAGGTTACGGCCCGCGTGCCGGTCAACGTCGGCCTGAATTCCGACGTCGGGGTCAAACCGGAGGTCCCGGATAATCCGACGACGGCCAGCGGGACCGGGCTGTCGATGGTTGTCCCGTCGCCGAGCTGGCCGGAATCGTTCCGCCCCCAGCATTTCACGCTGCCTCCGGCCGTGATGGCGCAGGTATGCGCCCAGCCGAGGGCGGCCTCGACCGCGTCCTCCATCAAACGGCGCACGTTTACCGGCCGGGTCTGCAGGATTTTGGTTTCATCGCCCAACTGCCCGTAGTAATTCCAGCCCCAGCATTTCAATTCGCCGTTGCCCATCACGGCGCAGGTGTGGTTCCACCCCGCCGCTACCCGGGCGGCCCCCTGCCCGAGCCCCGCGACCGCCGCCGGGCCGAGGCGGATCTCCGTCGTCCCGTCTCCGAGCTGGCCGTATTTGTTATTCCCCCAGCAGCGGACCGCGCCGCCGTTAAGGAGCGCGCAGGTCTGGGCGCCGGCGGCGCTGATGCCGATCACCCCGCTTTGCAGGCCGAGGACATCCACCGGAGCAAGCCGCAGGGTCGCCTCCTGGCCGTACCCCAATTGTCCGTACTCGTTGTTCCCCCAGCACCGCACCGCTCCGTCCTCGGAAAGGATGCACGTGTGCCCCCACCCGGTCACCACTTCCCAGACCACAGCCGCCAATCCCGGAACATCAACCGGCACGCTGCGGCTGGTCCGGGTCCCGTCGCCCAACTGGCCGAATTCGTTGTACCCCCAGCACTGCACGCCGCCTTCGATCGACGCGGTGCAGGTATGGTCTTCCTTGGTGCCGATCGTCCGGATCCCGGAAGCCAGGCCGCCGACCTCCACCGGAAGGCTGCTGTCGACAGTCTTGCCGTTGCCAAGTTCGCCGTTCCTGTTGTAGCCCCAGCATAGCACCTTCCCCTCCCAGGTAAGGGCGCAGGTGTGCTTCCAGCCCGCGGCCACCGCCATGGCGTTCTCCACCCCGGCCGCCGCGACAGGGACGGCACGGTTGACCATCGTTCCATCGCCGAGCTGGCCGTGCTCGTTGTTGCCCCAGCACAATACCCGGCCGGAGTCGGTGACGATGCAGGTGTGGTTTTCGCCGGAGGTAATTGCGGCGGCGCGGAGGATGGACGGAGCCCCCGGGGCCGGGGTGTCGGTCTCCAGCCGGGCGGGGGTTTGGCTCCAGGTCCGCGACGGAGTGGGGGGGAGCGGCGACAGCGTTTGCGTCGCGGAGAGGGTGGCGGTTTGCGAACCCGCGGAAGCCGGGGTCCATCCGTAGTCGATATCGATCTGCAGGGTGCCGCAGCCGGCCAGGAGGAGGCACAACGTCACCGCCGGCAAGCGTTCCGCTTTCGCCGTCCGCCGCAAGCGCCTCGCCCTTGCCCATGACCGAACAAGAAAATCAAGCGACAGTTTCATCACAGCTCCACCACGACGCCGGGGGCCATGCGGTCCGTATGGGTGCCGTCTCCCAATTGCCCGTCCCGGTTGGATCCCCAGCACATAACGTCGCCGTCGGTTGTGATCACACACGCGTATCCCCAACCCACGTCCAGGGAGGCGACGCCCCCGGAGAGTCCGCCAACCTCCAGCGGCAGGGGCTGATCGGTGAACGAGGGCGCTTCAAAAAGGCGGGCCTCGTTGACCGATCCCCAGCATTTCACGCCCCGCGCCTTGGTCCGGGCGCAAGTAAACGCGTTGCCGACCCGGATGTCCAGGAAATCATCCGCCGGCTCCACGACGTCCGCCGGGAATTCCCATAGCGACTTCGTTCCGATTCCCAACTGGCCGTAATTGTTGCCCCCCCAGCATTTGGCGCCGCCCCCGGCCGTCAGCGCGCAGGCATGAAACCAGCCCGCGGAGATGCTTGTCATCCCGGAAGACAATCCTTTAATTGGAAGAGGCACGTTGCTGTCCGCAGGCGCGCCGTCGCCCGACGGTTCGCCGACCATCCCGCCCCAGCATTCCACCGATCCGCCCTCGAGCAATGCGCAGGTGGTGGACAGCCTCGCCGAGACGGCGATCACGCCGCCGGAAAGGCCGACGACGTCGACCGGCGTTCGGCTTTCGACATTGGTTCCATCGCCTAATTGGCCGGAGTGGTTCCAGCCCCAGCATTTCACCCCGCCGGCGGCGGTCAACACGCAGGTATAGTCCGAACCCAGAGCCATGGCGTTGATTTCCCCGTCGAGGACAACGACATCCACCGGGGTATTGCTGCCGTTGGAAACAAATCCTCCCCCCAATTGGCCGGACGTGTTTTTCCCCCAGCACTGCATGGCGCCGTCGGTCCGCAGCGCGCAGGCGTGGGCGGAGCCGACGGCGATCGCGGCGATGTCGCCGCGGAGTCCCTGGACCGCCACCGGCAGAGCGCTGTCGTGCACGGTGCCGTCGCCCAACCCTCCGTAGGTGTTGTCTCCCCAGCAATTAACCGCACCACAGCTCATCAAGGCGCAAGTGAACGTGCTGTTGACGGAGACGGCCAAGGCCCGCGAAACCTCCGGCGGCGGGGTGTGGGTCGCGGTGGCGGCGGGGGTCGGCCGTTCCGTCTCCCGGCCGGTCGGTGAGGGCGCGACGGTCCGCTCCGAAGCCGATCCTCCCGCCCCGGGCAGGCCGACGACCGCAAGCGGAACCGCGCTGTCCTTCACGGTTCCGTCGCCCAGCTGTCCGGAGGAGTTCGCCCCCCAGCATTTCACCGCGCCGAGTTCGGACAGCACGCAGGTGTGGGCCCAACCCAGGGCGATCTCCACCACCCCGTCCGTCAGGTGACGGACGCGCGCCGGCGTATTCCGGTTGAGCGTCGTCCCGTCGCCCAGCTGGCCGAAGTAGTTCCAGCCCCAGCACAACAGCTCGCCTCCGCCGGCCGAGGCACAGGTGTGGTTCCAACCGGCTTCGATGCGCCCGACGCCCGACGCCAACCCCTGCACCGGAACGGGTTCATACTTCTTTTGATTTGCGCCGTCCCCCAGCTGTCCGTAGCGGTTGTTCCCCCAGCATTGCGCTCCGCCTCCGGCGGTAAGGGCGCAGGTCTGGCCGCCGTCCGCCGTGACTTGCAACACCCTGCCGCTCAAGTTGACCACATCCGCCGCCGGGAGGTGGATATCGGTCGTCTTGCCGAATCCCAATTGCCCGTATTCGTTGTTCCCCCAGCACTTCGCCCAGCCTTCGGCCGTCCGGACGCAGGTATGGCCCCAGCCCGCGGCCACGTCCGCCACCCCGCCCCCGAAGAACGGCGAAGCGACCGGGATGCTGCGCGCGTCCTTCGTCCAATCGCCGAGCTGGCCGTAGTCGTTCCACCCCCAGCATTTTAATCCGCCGTCTTCCGTCACCGCGCAAGTGTGATCGTCGCCCGCGTCGACGGCGACCGCCCCCGATTCCAATCCCTGGACGTCCACCGGCACGGCGCTGTCCGCGGTTCGTCCGTTGCCCAATTCGCCGTTGGCGTTGTAGCCCCAGCATTTCACCCCGCCGCCGGCGGTGAGCGCGCAGGCGTGCCCCCAACCGGCCGTGACCGCCACGGTGTCCGTCACCCCGGACACATCTACCGGGAGGCTGCTGCTGACTATCGTCCCGTTTCCCAACTGGCCGTGTTCGTTGTTTCCCCAGCATTTCACCCCGCCCGCATCGGTCACCGCGCAGGTATGATCCCGATTGGCCGCCAGATCGACCACTTGGATCCCCTGCGGGATTTGACCTTCGTCCGTGGGAGAATTAAAAGGAGGTCCGCCAGGTTCGGGCGTTTTCGAAGGCGTCGCACTCGGGGCGGGAGTTGCGCCGGCGGCTTCCAAGGAAGCCGGAGTCGGAGAGGACACCGGAGTATCTCCGAGTTCGATATGCACGTTCAGCGTGCCGCAACCGGCCAGGAAGAACGCGAAGCTGAAGGCAATCAAGATTTTCCTCGGCACAATTCCTCGCTTGAGGGAATCCGTCCGCACCGGCCGCGGGTCCCCGCCCTGCCCGCACGGTCACCCGGGCGGGCTTAACGCCTCCCTCAGCATCGCGCGAATCGCGTCGTACTTCGGAAGCAGGACCATCCCCCCCTCGGGTGTCTTCCAATTGCTGCAGCCCTCCGGGGAGGTGATCCGGTAGCGGCCGAGGGAGGAGAGCGAGACCGATCCCGCCATTTCCGCGAAGGGGGAAATGATGTCGAGCGTCAGGTCGCTTTCGAAATACTCCATGAAGATATTAAAAAAGCCCGGGAGGTTCGGGATCGCGCGCAGGTCCAGGAGGCGGTTGGCGATCGCCACGATCACTTCCTGCTGGCGGCGGGTGCGGTCGAAATCGCTGGTGGTCTGGCGGGCGCGCACATACCAGAGCGCCGTCGATCCGTCCATGTGCCGCATCCCGGCTTCGATCGTGTAGCGGCTGCCGTACCCGTGCCGGTAGTCGATGAGTGTCCGCTCCACGTTCACGTCGATTCCGTCGAGCCGGTCGATCATGTCCTTGAAGCCCTGGAAGTTCATCAGCGCGTAATGATCGACCCGCAAGCCGAAGTTGTAGAGCAGGGTGTCGCGGAAAAGGGCGAAGCTCCCGCCCGGATAGTGGAGTTCCTTCCCCTGCTGGAAGGCGATGTTGATGCGCTGCATCCCATAGGCGGGGATGTAGACGTACAGGTCGCGCGGGAAGGAAATCAGCGAGCCGAAGGAATGCTCCTTATCGAGGTGGAGGACCATGATCGCGTCGGTGCGGTACGCGCCGGCGGTTTCGCTTTTATCGATTCCAAGCAGGGCGACGGTCATCGAATCCGCGCCGGTTTCGATCTCCGCGGCCGGGGTGGGGATTTGGGTCGAGGCGGGGTGGACCGGGCCGGCGAAGGGCGACCACGGCGGCGCGATGCCGGATGGAGTCGGCGTGGCGAGCGGGCGGGGAGTGGCGACGGTTTCGGTCGGCCCTCCGCGGGTCGGGAGGCTTGCGGGAGCGTCCGGCGTATCGGTGGCGGGCTGAAAAGGGGTCCAGGTGGGGGTCAGATCCTCGCGCGGGGCGGCCGGCGCCCAATGGCGGAATCCGCCGTAGGCCGCCAGGCAGGCCGCGATCAGGACGACCGGCGCCACAAGCAGAAGATTGCGGGGTTTGAACAGAGAGCGCATGCTATTTCCTTCGCAATTCCCCGCGGAGAGGGGCAAAGAATACCGCCATCAAGCGAAATTCTATCAGAATCGGGTGACGGGATTCCGGCAGAGGTGTGTCAAAACCGACATAGGTCCCGCCCCAAAATACAGGGGAATCACCCGGAATTCTCCTACGGCGGGGAGGAACGCATTTCTTGGAAAAGGCGCCGGGCGTATGGGGGGAGGAAGGACAACCGTCCGCAGCTGCAACATCCGCGGCCGGTTGTTTTTCGGAATCTTGCCCATGCGAAGAATCCGCCCGGGCATCCCTGCTACAAGCCGGAAAGACCGAGCACATCGATGGGCAGGTAGGAATCCGCGGTCGAACCGTCCCCCACCTGCCCGAACTCATTCAATCCCCAGCACTGCGCGCCGCCGCCGTCGGCGATCGAGCACACGTGGCCCCAGCCGAGGGCGATCCGCACGATCCCGCCCATCATCGCGTCGGCGCGGAGAGGCACGGTGCTCGTGGTGCGCATGCCGTTCCCCAGCTGGCCGTAGTAGTTCCAACCCCAGCAGGCCATCTCGCCCTCGGCGTCGACGACGCAAGTGTGATTCCAGCCCACGCCGATCGCCGCCGGTTTGAGGGTCAGACCGACGACGACGACCGGGAGCTTGCGGACTTCCGCCGTGCCGTCTCCCAGCTGGCCGTACTTGTTGTTGCCCCAGCACATCACCAGGTTTCGATCGGTGATCACGCAGGTCTGCCCGCCGTCGGCCGCGAGCGCCGTGGCGCCGTAGGCCAACCCGCTGGCGGTGACCGGCTCGTGGATGTTCTCCTTCTCGGCCTCGATGCCCAGCTGGCCGTAATGGTTGTTGCCCCAGCATTTCACGCCGCCCGTTTCGTAGAGCGCGCAGGTATGGCCCCAGCCGGCGGCGACGGCCTTCACCGCGCCGTGCAAGCCGGCGACCTCCACCGGCGCACTTCGGTTTTCGGCCGTGCCGTCGCCCAGCTGGCCGTAGAGGTTGAAGCCCCAGCACTTCACCCGGCCGTCGGAAAGAAGCGCGCAAGTATGGTCGTCGCCGGCCTCCAGGGCCGCCACTCCACCGGACAACCCGCGCACATCCACCGGCCGGTTAAGGTCTTCGCCGGACCTGTTCCCGAGCTCGCCGTTTTTATTGTATCCCCAGCACTTTACGCCGCCGTTCGCCATCAAGGCGCAGGAATGCCCCCAACCGACCGCCACCTCCGCCGCGCCGGAGGACAGCCCGATCACGTCCACCGGGATGATGCTGTCGGTGAAGGTCCCGTTGCCGAGTTCGCCATGCTCGTTTTTGCCCCAGCAGCGCACGCCTCCCGCCGTGGTCACGGCGCAGGAGTGGCTGCGTCCGGCGGCGATGGAAACAGCCCGGTTCGCCGGTTCCGGGGTCGGAGACGGGGTGGATGTCGGCGGCGCCTTGGTCTCTCCGCGGGTGGGCTCCGCCGTCGGTTCGGTCAGCGGAACGGCCGTGTTCTCCCCCAACTGGCCGTATTTGTTGTTTCCCCAACACAGCACCGCGCCGTCCGCCGTCAGCGCGCAGGAATGGTATCCGCCGGCGGCGACCGCGCGGTAGTCCCCGGGGATGGTTCCGATCTCGCCGAAATCCAGCTTCAACGGGAACACCTGGCGATGGCGGTTGTCGCCCCAGCACTTAACGGTTCCCCCCGAGTCGGTTGCGCAGGCATGATAGGCGCCCGCCGAAATCGCCAAGGCGGATTGGATCCCCGGCACTTTCATCGGGATTGTCACCACGCTGGCGGATGCGTACAGTTCGCCCGTTTGGCCGTAGCGGTCGTATCCCCAGCAAGCCGCCGTTCCATCCGATTGGACGACGCACGTGTGGTATCCCCCCACCGCCAAGCTTTTCACCGGCCGTTTCAATCCGTCGACGCGCACGGGAGTGTTGCTGGAGAAGGAAACCCGCCCTTGCCCCAACTGGCCGAGATCGTTGCGCCCCCAGCAATACACCTCGCCTGCGGCGGTGAGCAGGCAATCGTGGTTCGCTCCGGAGCGGATCTCCGCGATCTGCGTCCCGAGCGGGAGGCAGCCGAGATCGATCTGCGCGGGCTTGAAGGATATCTCGACAACGTACTCCCCCTGCATCAAGCGGTGTTCCACGATCCCCCAGCAATAGACCGAACGGCCGTCGGTCGCACAGGAGTGCATGGTGCCGGAGGAGATCGACATGGCCAGTATCGGAAGGCGGGCTTGCTGGGGAGGGGTACGGCTGGTCTGGGTGCCGTCGCCCAGTTGACCGTAGGCGTTGTTCCCCCAGCAATACACGCCGCCGTCGGCCGTCCGGGCGCAGGTGTGGTTGAATCCGGCGGCCACCTCCGAGATTTCCGACAGACCGGACACATCCGCGGCGGCGGTCCTGCGGATCGTGGTTCCGTCGCCCAGCTGCCCGTCCTCGTTCTCGCCCCAGCACATCACCGTTCCCCCCGGAGTGAGGACGCAGGTATGCCGGCGGCCCGCCGAAATCGCGGCGGCTTCGATGCCAAGTGCAGGGGTAAAAGAAGGCGTGGACGTTGAGGACGGGGTCGGTGTGGATTCAAATAATTCGGTCGGCGGGGACGTCCAGGTCGCCGGCGGGGGAAATCCCCCGCCGCCCTCAACCGTTCCGCCCGGCGCGCAGCCCGCCAGTGCCAGGAAAACCAGAGTGAGAATTCCCTTAGCCGCCGACTCGGTTCGAATGTTCATGCCGCCTCCTCGCAGAAAGGTATTCCCTTCCATTCTATAGGCGATCCGTTTTTCGAGGCGTTACGGACTTGTGGCAATTTTGCATCTCCGGAACGGCCGTTTCGCCGGACATTTTTCTCCCAGACCATGCGCCTTCCATGCGGATCGGAGCGGGACAGAGCGGGGAATGAGAGAAAAGGCGGGGGCGACTTCGGCCGGCCTTCAGCCTCGCGATCGATGCCGGACAGGCGATCTACGGAGAGAGGTGTTAAAATCCCGGTCTGTTTCGGCTGTTGATTTCCAGGAAATCATCTCAACCTGGCGCTGCCGCGTTCCAGGTTTTTTCCGTCACCCCGGCTTCGAGCACCCACGCTCCGCGTGGGTGCTCGAAGCCGGGGTCCGCCGACATTCGACGATCCCACGGATGCCGGCCACGCAATTACGAATTCCGCCGATTCGCCCGAGTAAAAGAAATTGCAAGGGGAAAAACCGGAAGCCTCAAGAGAAAAGCCCTGACCCTGCTCGCCGTAGGTTTTGGATTCTTATCCATCTCCTGCAGCACATTCTCCGCCCTGACGCCGACGTACGCCCCTGTCATCCCCTCCGCCACGGAGCAGGAAACCGCCGCCGCCTCGCCCGCCCCCAGCGCGACGCCGAGCGGGCCGGTGACGATCCGCTGGTTCATTGGCCTGCACACCGGCAACGAGCCGGAACGGCTTGAAAACCTGAGGGCATTCGTGGAACGGTTCAACCGTGATCAACAGGGGAAGTTCGTTCTCGTCCCTGAAATTTACACCAACGCGGTCGCAGCGGAGGTTCTGCAATCGGAGATCGCCTCCGGCGATCCCCCCGACATCGTCGGGCCGATGGGAGTAGACCGCTTATGGGGCATGGAAAACGCGTGGCTCGACCTCGACCCGCTGGTCGCGGAAACCGGGTACGACTTGAGCGATTTCCACCCCGCGTTGATCGATACGCTGCGCAGCCCCGGCCGCGGGCTGGAAGCCCTGCCGATCGTCGAGTTTCCTTCCGCGCTTTTTTACAACAAGGCATTGTTCGACGCCGCCGGAATTCCCTATCCCCCCCACAGCTGGGAATCGGATTACCAGGGCAAACCGTGGACCTTCGACGCATTGCGCAGGATCGGGATGCAGATGACGCTCGACGCCTCCGGAAGGAACGCCGCGGATCCGGGTTTTAACCCAGCCGAAACCGTACAGTGGGGGTATTACTCGCAATGGCCCAATGATATCCGCGGGCAATGGATTTTTTTGGGAGCGGCGAGCATGGTCGGCGGGGATGGAAGCGCCGTCATACCGGACATCTGGCGCCGGGCTGCGGAGTGGCACTACCGCGGGATGTGGAACGACCATTTCCTCCCCACGGGAACGGAGAACACCTCATTGGATAACCTGTATGGGGCTCACCTGGCCAGCGGGATGGTCGCGATGGTGCCCCAGAACACCTGGTTGACATGATGTTTCTGGCGGGAAAAGCCGATCGACTGGGATGTGGCCGCCATCCCCTCCTTTCCGGGCAACCGCCCGGTCGCCCGGCTGCAGGCCGACGTGTTCGGCGTTCTGCGGCTGGCGAAAAACCCGCAGGCTTCCTTCGATGCGTTGGCGTTGCTTCTGGGAGAGTACGCGCAAGACTTGCTGGATGTGATATTCCTCTGGGACCATCCCGACGATTTCGTGGACGAATTGTTTTATTACGGCCTCCCGGCGCGGACAAGCCTGCAACCGGCGGCGATCGAACGGAACCGGGGGGCTTTTCCGGACGCGGATTACCAGGTGTTTCTGGACGCGATGGGGTACGTCGACAAACCCCATCACCAGGAGCGGCTCCCCAACCCGGATGCGTCCGGGGAAATCCTCGGAGCGTTCCGGGATCTGTACGAATCCACGCCGGGTTTGGACTTGGACCGCGAATTGGACCTGCTGCAGGATCGGCTTCAGCAGGCGTTCGACGGGATCATTTCGCTTTGGTGAAAGCCCGGCGGCCGACGGCCGACGGTCCGAATACTGACTGTCGGCCGGCGGTTTTTTTATCCGCGTTGCCTCCCGGAATGGCGGGCGGCAAAATCGCCTCATTGTACGGCTCCGAGAACCGCCTTTGCGTTAACCCGCACCGACGCGGCCGACCGTGAGCACGGGATCCACCCTTCCCGGGGAAAGATCCTCAACCGCCCGGTTGACCGGGTAATATTTTCGAACAGCGAGGCAAGCCGCCGCGATTAATTTGAAGGCGATCTTCCGCGCACCGTATTCCGCCACACGATTAATTCGGACTCCCCCACAGCATGTATCCGGTCGCCTCTATGGAAACCATCCACCGTCCATCCGGAGAAACGACCAAATTGCGAACCCATCCCCGCATGCCGATCGCATGGATCATTTTCGAAGTTCCCACATTCCAAAACGTCACGCCCTGCGGTCCTCCGACGGCCAGCAAACCGCCGCCCGGGAGGAAGAACAGAAAGGAAAAAGAATACCCGGAATCTTCCGCCTGCGGAATGGTGCGAAGGAGCTGGCCGGTCTCGGGATCCACAAAATCGACGCGCTCCGGCGGATCGGATTCCGGCACGTAGGCATAGCTCTTCCCGTCCGGAGAAAACGCTCCGAAGATCGCGCTATGGTAACCGCTGTTTTTCGACTTCAGTTTTACCAAGAGGTTTCCGGTGCCGAGATCCCATACGCGCAACCATCTGCAATTGCCGGCGAGCTTCTTGCCGTCCGGCGAGAACGAGACCGAGTCGCACGTTTCGTAAGAATTTTCTTTCAGCTTCAAGGTGATTTCCTTTTCCCCGGAGGTTCGATTCCATACCTCGATGCAATAGGAGGAGAGACCGCAGGTTTCCGAACAGACCGCGATCCGATTTCCGTCCGGGGAGAAAGCCACCGGCTGCATTCCGGGGAAGGATGCCAATTCTCGATCCGTCTCCAGATCCCACAGAATAATCCGATGGTCAGGATTCGCGATCCACGAAAAATAAAGGATGCCAGCAAAAGCGTTCTCCCGTCGGGAGAAAACCCGATCGCGTTTAAGCCGCCGCGGTCAACGAAGATCCTCCTCTCCTCCTGCCACGGCGAAAGCCGCCACACGACAACCTCCTGGGAATCGGCAATGCATGCCAGGTGTCCGCTGTCCGGCGAAAACGCCGCCAGCGGCAGAGAATCGTTGCCTTCACACTCGGAAAGAGCTTGGATTTCCGACATCCGCAGGGGATCGTGGAGCGTGGGCACGTCGACCGGCGAAGCGCTGTCGAAGGTTGTCCCATCCCCCAGTTGGCCGGAGACATTTCTGCCCCAACAGAGAACGCCCCCGCGCCCCGTCACCGCACAAGTGTGATCCCCGGCGGCGATCGAGGAAACATCCGCGGGCACGGCTTTCGCGGACACCGGATAATTCTGGGTCATTTTCGTCCCGTCGCCCAATTGTCCGTAGTAATTCCACCCCCAGCATTTCACCGTTCCTCCGAGGACGGCGCAGGTATGGGTCGTTCCGACAGCCACCGCGGATACGCCGCGGCCCAGCGCCAGCAGGACGACCGGGACATAGCGGTTGGTGCGCGTGCCGTCGCCGAGCTGGCCGTACCGGTTGTCGCCCCAGCATTTCACGCCGCCGGTTGCCATGAGCGCGCAGGTATGCTCGCCCCCGGCAGCGACCGCGGATACACCGCCGGCCAATCCAACGACATCCACCGGCAAAGCGCGGGATTCCACCCCCTTGCCGTCGCCGAGCTGACCGCTTTGATTGGCGCCCCAGCACTTCACGCCGTCGGCGGTGGTCAGAAAGCAATTGTGCCCCCGGCCTGCCGCGACTCCCTTCCATGCATCCGCTTCAGGGCCGACCCGAACAGGGATGAGGCGATCGGCCGTCGTCCCGTCACCGAGTTGGCCGCTTTCGTTGGCGCCCCAGCAGAACCCGCCGCCGCCGACCGTCACCGCGCACGTGTGACTCCCGCCGGCGGCGATCGCGGATACGCGTTCGCTCAGACCTTGCACCTCCGCCGGCAGGCTGCTGTCAGCGGTGGTGCCGATTCCCAATTGCCCCCGGTCATTCGCCCCCCAGCACATCACCCTGCCGGAATCCGACAACGCGCACGTATGCGCCCCGCCCACCGAGATCGCCTTGACCCCGCCGGCGAATCCCTTTACATCGACCGGCTTGTTGCTGTCGGCGGTCGTCCCGTCGCCCAATTGCCCGCGGTCGTTCTTCCCCCAGCATTTCACCCCCCCGGCCGTCGTCGTGACGCAAGTGTGATCCGGGCCGGCGGCGGCGAGAACGGCGGCGACATCCAAACCGAAAGCCGTCGGGGGAGTGGCGGACGGAACAGCGATTGTGGGAATAAGGACCGTCGGAGCGGATATCGGAGAGGAACCCACCGTCGGGCTGGGCGTCAGAGTCATCGACGGGGTATTCGTGTGCCCAGGGAGCCCCGGGGAGGCAATGGACGGAGTGGAATCCGAAACGGCGCCGGAAGATCCGCATCCGGCGAGCAGGAGAAAAATCCATCCGGACAGGAACGTTTTGGGGTTCATATTCGACTCCTTAAAGCGCCGAGGAAGTTCGATTCATTTTCCCCTCAAGATCACGTCCCCCCATTCCTTCGGAATTGAGGGATAACGGGATGACCGGGATCTTTTTCCACGGCCCTAGCCTGAGCAGAGTTCAAATTTTCAACTCGCCGGCGGCGTAGAAATCCGCCACCAGCGGACGGATCCGTTTATCAGGCCCGCAGCCAACAGCTCGCCGTCGGCCGACAGGGCGAGCGAGGCAATCCCCTCGGAGGACCATCCGTACGCATCCCTCTCCGTAGTTTGCCTCAGTGTGCGCAGCAACCGCCCGGTCGCGGCATCCCAGAATTTCAGCATACCGTCATACGACCCGGAAATCAGGATATTCCCGTCACCGGAAAAAATGACGCTGCTCACCCGCCCTTGGAGGACGAGGACTTCCTTACCCTGTTCGACGCTCCACAACCCGAACCCACCACCTTGCGAATTCCGGTCCGTGGCCGCGGCGATCCATTTCCCGTCCGGCGAAAACGAAAGCGGGCCGGAATAGCCCATCTCCCCCGTCAGCGAGCTTAACAGGCCGCCGGTGGCGGTATCCCATAATCTGATATTCCCGGCGACAACTCCGCAAGCCAGCATTTTGCCATCCGGGGAAAACGCAAGCCACTCGCGACAGGCGCCGAGATCGTACCGATCCTTTCCCTCGGCGAGGTCAAACAACCGGAGGGAAAAGTCCCCGCAATCATCCCGGAGTACGTAGGCGACGGTCTTCCAATCCGGCGACACCACTCCCCAATACAATCCATCCAAGCTTCGAATCATCCGCCCGTCGGACGAATTCAGAAAGATAATTTTTCCATCCGCTCTCACCGAGGCGAGCATGGATCCGTCCGGCGAAAAGGAGAGGTGGATGATTTCGACCAAGTCGTACTGCACGGCGAAAAGCCGTTCTCCCGCGGCGGTATCCCACATGAGCAGTTTTCCATCGGTCCCGCCCGAGGCCAACAGCTTTCCATCCGGGGAAAATGCCAGGGCCGTCACTATGCCGGTTTGCGCGTCCAGCCCGCCGAGCTCCAGGATCCATTCATCCCAGCCGACCGCATAGACGGGCGCGTTCCGGTTGCTTGTCGTCCCGTCTCCCAATTGCCCGGCGGAATTGCTCCCCCAGCATCGCACGCCTCCCCCGGCGGTGACGGCGCAGGTGTGCGCGCCGCCGGCCGCGATCGCGATCAGATCCTCTGCAACTGGCACCGGCTCCGGATGGGTGGTTTGCGTCCCGTCTCCCAGTTGCCCGGTAAAGTTGTCCCCCCAGCACGCGGCTATGTCGCGGGCGAGCGCGCAGGTATGGTTCGATCCCAGCGCTACGGCCACAACCTGGCCGATCCTATTCACCGCCGCCGGAAGATTGCGATTCTCCGACGTGCCGTCGCCGAGCTGGCCGTATTTGTTATACCCCCAGCACTTCAGACCGCCTTCGGCGGTCATCGCGCAGGTATGGCCTCCGTGGGCGGCGATCGCCGATACGCCGGCGGTTAATCCGCTGACGTCCGCGATCTTGAATCGCATCGGCTCCGGACGCCCGTTTCCCAGTTGCCCGCCCTCGTTGTTACCCCAGCACATCACGCCGCCCCGGATGGTGAGCAGGCAGGTGTGACCCCATCCCGCCGCGACGGCGGTCGCGCCGCCGGTGACGCCCGCGACATCGACCGGAAAGGCGCGGCTTTCGGTCGTGCCGTCGCCCAATTGGCCGTAGGCGTTGTATCCCCAGCACTTCACCCCGCCCCCGCCGGTCACCGCGCAGGTGTGGTCGTCGCCGGCCGCGATCGCCGTCACGCCCGACCCCAGACTTTCCACATCCACGGGCGTTGCGCTGTCGGCGGTCAAGCCGTTCCCCAGCTCGCCGTTCTTGTTGTACCCCCAGCATTTCACGGCGCCCTTGAGAGTGACCGCGCACGTATGCCCCCATCCCAACGCAACCGCTTTCACTCCGCCGGACAAACCGGCGACTTCCACCGGCCTGCTGCTGTCCGTCACCGTGCCGTCTCCGAGCTGGCCGTGCTCGTTGTTCCCCCAGCAACTCAGCCCGTTTCGTTTTGTGATCGCGCAAGTATGGCTGCCGCCTGCCGCCACCGACAACGCGAGGTTGGCCAGCTTTTCAGGGGTCGCCGTCGGCGGAATCGGAGTGAAAGTCAGAGTCGGAGTCAAGATCGGGGCGAAGCCCGGTTCCGGGGGTTCCGAAACCGCGGCGGGCGTCGGCGAAGCCGGGACACCCGCGGTGTCGGCCGGATCGGTTGCCGTCTGCCCCGCGGAGCAACCGGTAAGAAACAAGACTATCAGCATGAAAACCGCCGTTGTTGCGTTTTTCATCCGCCCCCCTCCCCATCAACAGAAGTATAGGTAATTATGGTCTTGGGATTGTGACAGGATTGTTCCAATTTGGTAACGCAATGGCGGATCCGCTAATGCCTGTTCCCCAACGCCCGTTCGATGTCCGCCAAATGGATCCGTTTGTGTTCATACCGCCTCAGGTGAACCGCCGTTCCGCGGGTTTGGATCGCTTCGGCGGTTTCCGTGGAGAGCGACTCGATCATCCGGTTGACCTCGAGCGATTTCCGCACGGCCAGCTCGGCCGCCGCGCGCGGCGGAATCGCCAGGCACAGTTCCTTGACCGCATCGTTGATCACGTCGACGTCCGCCGGCGAAGGCCCGATCCCCGTGCGCCGCCACTTTTCCATCAGCACCACCGCCCGCGCGTCCCAAAAGGCCAGATGGGCCAGCAGCGCGGCGACCGTCCAGCCGGAATCCAACGGCCGGGAGAGTTGCTCATCGGTCAAGTCGGCGATGCATTTCACCAAGCGTCGGTGTTCGGCGGCATTCTCCTCGAAGATGGATTGGATGTCCGGAAGTTCCATGGCAACCCTCCTTTCCCAAACCCGGGGTGTTGAAAAAACCTTTCCCGGCGCCGCTGGGAATTTGTCATGGCACAGCGGGGCGCGGATCGCGCTGACGCCTCAGGGCTTTTTCAACGCCCCCCTCTCTGGATGGCCTGAAGGCGGACCGGTGCGGCGGAGCGGGATTTGGCAAAATCCATCCACCCGCCCCATTCCTTCTCACCGATTTCCGAAGAACCCCAGGCGGAAAGACCCGGCAGGGAAAAACGCGGCCTCAGCGAAAAACGGACAGACCGGGATCCCGTCTGCACGGTTGCAGATCACTCCGCCGGGAGCAGAGTGAAATCGAAATCGTTGATCAGCAGGCCGTCGTCGATCAGCAGGCTCGGCTTGCCCACCTCTTGCAAACGGAGCTCGGCGCTTTCCATGCTGTACAGCACGCGGTCGTCGTCCACCCAGTAGGCCGGGTAGGCCGTCGGCGTGTCGGTCAGGCGCAGGGGATCCTCCCCCGGCGCGCACACGTAGGGCACGCTGATCATCTCCGGCGAATCCTCGCGGTATTGAAAGTAGACCAGAAGGAAGCGCCGGGAAGAAGGCGCCCAATCCATGATGAGGACGGATTGGCCGAGCGAGGCGTACAGCCGGTCCGTTCCGGAGGAATCCGCGTAGTGGACGTCGGTCGTCCCGTCGTGGCGGTTGAGATACACCGCCCGTCCGCCGTCGGGTGAAAGCCTCACGGTCAGATATCCCTGAAAGCTCCAGCGCCGCTCGGGTTCTCCCCGTACCGGCACGAACCAGACGGTGATCGGCTGCGGTTTTGTGTTCGACTTCTCGCCATAGGAAAGGATGGAAAATCCCGAGGAATCCCGAGCCCATACGACCTGCGGTCCGTCGGTGCCGATGGGCGCGTTTTCGTAGGTGAACGCCGTCCGCGTTGCGCTCCCGTCCGGCCGCGCCAGCACGATCTCGCCGGCATGGAAGACCGTCATCCACTCTCCGTCCGGCGAAAAGGTGAAATTCCCGCCCTCGCCCGGAGCGAAGAGGCGTTCCGGCGCGGGACCTTCGATGTCCACGCGGTACAGGTCATACTGCTGGCCTGCGGGTATTTTGGTATTGAAGTACAGGTGTTGACTGCCAGCGCCGAAGCCGAATTGGTTGACGGTGACGAACCCGCCGCTTTCGAGTCCCAGGGCGTCCAGATATGCGCGGTCGATCAACAAGACCGGTTCGCCTCCTTCAACCCGGACGGCGTGCAGCCCGAAATCACTGCGGTAGGCTACCGTCGAGCCGTCGTCGGAAATGCAGATCTCCTCCGTGTTTGCGCCTTCGGCGAGGTTCCGCGGCTGCCCGCCCTCGGTCCAAACGTACGGGCCGTCCGGCTTTTGATACACCGCGCGCACGACGCTTGCCTCCGCCCGAATTTCGGAAGCAGGCGCCTCCGTCCGGCGGCACGCCGCCAGAAGCGCCGCGCCGCAAAAAAACGCCGCCATCATTCGTCGGTTCATCCGTTTTCCTCCATCGACCATGGTACGAACCTCGCCGTCGGATTTGGAGAACGGGACCGTCCCATCCCACAGGCAGGGATTGGAGCCGGTCCCCGGGAGCGCCTCAGCGCCGGCAATATCCGTCCCCCTCGCCGTAGGCCAGGATGCGCCTCCGCATCGCCTCCACCAACCCGGCCCCGCTCCGGATACCCTCCGGAAGCTTCCCGGCATCCGGAACGCGCTCATGCCATGTATGAACGGAGCGTCGGCTGCGATACATTCCGCGCCGCAGCGGGCGATACGCCCCGCTCACGGGCGGTCTTCCACGCGCAATTCCCAAACCACATGCCCCCATCCGCCGCATCGCAGCCCGACGTCGACGCAACCGGTGCGCTTGAAGCGCATTTCGTTCGGGTCGACGCCGGCGTAGATCATCTCGTTCGCGGCGTAGATCAACAGCAGGGCGTTGCTCAGCGCATAGACGCAGATCCTCTTCGGGCTTAGTTCCGAAAGCAGATTCCCCGCCCCGTCGAAGTAGATCCGATCGCCCGTCTTGTGGCGGCTGTTGCACCCGCGGGCATCGACCGCCTCCAAAATGATGTATTTTTTCGCCAGCACATCGGCTTTGGAAAGCACGTCCTCGTTGCGCGGATCCTTGCGGAACTCGGCCAACTCTCCGTCCGAATAGCCCAGCCGCTTTTGCATGATTTTCCACAACCGTTCGTCGACCGCCATCCTCCGCCTCCCGTTTTTTTCTTCCGGCCGAGCCGATGCCCCATGGATAGACGGCCGGAAGCCGCTGGATTATGCCCAGCCGATTCGGCTTGCCTCTTCTTGGACGTCCCCTCCGAGGCGGAATCGCGAAGGAAACTGGCCATGCCCGCGACTGCTCCGGCATGCCCGGTCAATCGGCGTTCGTCAATCCCGATCCCGCTCGGCCGCCGCCTCCCTGCAGGATCCGCAGCCCCGCCGCCGGTCATTCTGCCAAAAACAGAATAACCTCATAGAAGGTAAACGACGCCTGTCCCGCGAATTCTATGTTTCCAAAGTAGGGTATGCTGCAGGAATACCCTTCCGGGCAGGTGAATTGCATGTAGAGAAGTGAAAAGCGGACCCAATAGGCGTCGATCTCCTGTTCGGACACGTTGTAGTAGGCATATTGAAATTGCAGGAAATCCCCGGGGTCGGGTCCATACTTTTCTACGGGCTGCCCGGTTACCCCGGCGCCGACCGTTTCCGCATAGGCTTCGTTTGCCGCGCGAAACTCGGCCATGAAATCCGCCGCGAACAAGCCGTCCATGACCGCGAATTTTTTCTCCATGTGGTCGAGGCGCGTGGACACGTTGTTTAATACCTGCATTGACACACTGCCGCTCGCGGAGGTAACGGTGAGTTCGAGCCAATTATCCATCACCCAGGTCGTCGAGCCGCCGTCGGGCGAGGGATGCGCCGTATAGCCGGCGTCTTCCAAGGCCTCTTCAAATTCGCCGACGGTGACTTTCGGCTCCGCGGTCGGCATTGGGGTGTTGGTCGGCCGCGGAGTGGAAGTGGGCGGGACAGCCGTGGCGGTGGCCGAAGGCTCCGCCGTCGCCGTCGGCTGTGGAGTCGGGGTGGGAGGCTCGCCGCCTAACATCGGAAGAGCGCAACCTAAAGACACCAACACCGGGGCGATCGACGCCCAGCGCAAAGCGTGTTTCTTCATCATTCCTCCTTTTGAATGTTTTTCCTCGGCAGGCTGCCTTCCGCCAACCCATCCGGGCGTGAACGGGGAACCCGGGAAACTCCGGATCCCGCGGTTGGGGCATGAACCGCCGGCGAGGTATGCGCCCGAATTCCCTGCAAATGCACGGAAGAAGGCGCGGAGTCCGCTTCTGAATGGTTGCCGGCCGCGTCGGATCATCCGTGTCCGCCCTCCAAATCAACGGGTTACGCCATCGAGGGTTGTGATCCCGGGCACCACTATTCGGATGGATGAGATTCCATTATATGTTCCTGCCGAATCCTCCGCAAGCAACCTGACCGCCAAAACCCTTCCCGCACGGATCCCTTGAAAAAACCATGGAAGACCCCGGTAGTTCAAAGAGTCAAAAAAAAAAACGCCTGGGAGTCAGCGACTGCCGCGGAGCTATCCGTCGGCGTCATGCCCGCAGACCGTTAACCGCTTGCGCATTCGGACCGGTGCCGGGAGAAGCCTGTTTTTTACCTCGCGCCATCCGCCCTCCGGACGGAATTCGCGGCCATCTCCGGCAAAGGCGGTCCGGCCCATTCGCTGGCGGGAGGAGGATTTGCTTCATCCCGCAAAGGCGCGCGCCTTGGGAACAACCACCCGTACCGCCTTGGGGATGATATGGACTTCCACCGGCGTCATGCCGATCGGATCGCCGTCCGCCTGAACCGGCAGTTCCCTCGCGCCGGAATCGATGCGGATCATGTTCCGCACGGGGAGATGCCGCAAACCGGGTTGCGATTTCCCGCGCCGGAATAGCATATTCCACACCACCGCGAGGTAATCCATGGCGGATCGGGCCCTCACGATGTAGGCTTCCAATTGTCCGTCGCAAAACGTGCACGGCGGTCCGACGGGGACAGAGAGTCCGCGCAGCACTTCCCCGCTGGAAACCAGGATTTCCGAAGCCCGGACTCGCCGTTCCTTTCCGTCCACCACCATCTCGAACCTCCGCGGCTGCCAGCCAAACCATTGCAGCGCGGCGAAGAGGTACGCCAACACGCCCAATTGACGCTTTTGTTCGGGAACGACGCTCCGCAAGGCGTTGGAGGTGAGGCCGACGCTGACATTGAGCACGTACCATTGTCCGCCGATCGCCAGGACGTCCAGATCCATCAAATCGTGTTCGCCCGCCAGCAGGCGCATCGCGGCGTCGATGCCCAACGGGAGCCCAAGCCCGCGCGCCAAAATATTCCCCGTTCCAGCCGGAAGAATTCCCAGCGGAATGTTCGTCCCCCGCAATCCGTTGGCGGCCCTCGAAATGGTGCCGTCCCCGCCCGCGGCGATCACCAGGTATACGCCTTTTTGGACGGCCTCTCGGACTCCGGCTTCGATGGATTCGGCGCCGGTCGTTTCGAGAATATCCACCTGCCACTCGCCGGCGGGGAAGAAAAGCGCGAAGGCACGGCGGATATTGTCCGAATATGCCTGGCCCGCAACGGGATTCAATACCAGGAACACCTTGCGTGGGTGTGGCGCAAAACCGCTCATCAACGGGACTTTCCAAACGCAAAGTATACAATGATCGGCGGTATCTCAGAATCCCACCCTTTCAATATCCTATTCTCCGATTCCCACACTCTCCCCCTCTTTTTCTCGCCACGCTCAGGACAGGCCGCTCGAGGACCGGCTTCCCCCTCCCCCGGCGCCCGCCCGTCGAGCGATGACCATCGACCCGTTTCTGCCGCGAAGATCTCGCGAGCGTCTTGTATCCGGAGATGGGGAAGAAACCCGTCGCAACCGCTCGCCATCCAATCCCCATTGCGCTATCGTACATTTCTCGCACCTACCCACCCTCCCCCTCATCCGCCCTTCGGGCACCTTCTCCCAGCCCCATAACAGCGGAAAAAAAGGATGTAATTATTTGAAACCATCAAT
>JAFGKK010000068.1 GCA_016928575.1 Anaerolineales bacterium | reverse complement strand
CGATGGGCTGGGAGAAGGATGGGATGAGGGGGAATAATTGGATGGTTTTTCGAATATTATTTCAATCCTTGCATCATGCTGAGCAGACACGTATTAGATTGATCGGCTGTTGCTCCGGTTATAACTGCAGACCATCGACGATAGACCATTGATCATGGCCGAAAGTTTCCCGAATGTCTACCGCCGCGTCCGCAGTAGGATGCCGTACCGCTGGAGCGGGTGACGGTGTCGCAGATCCGTACTTCCCACCTGGGCATCTTGGTATGACGGGGGTGTTTCCCTTCTTCTGGCGGAAGGGTTGGACGTTAATGTCGCGTGGTATCGAAGAGGACTTTATTCCTAAAAAAAAAAGGCAAGCCATAGCCATCCGGCGCCCTGGCGCCACTCGCGTCCTTGGCAAGATCGCAAACCGCGGACGCGAGCGGCGTTATCGTTTGATCTTCTGCGATGGTCCGTGGCCGATGGCCGATCGTCACGACCGATAAGGGCGATTCCCCCTCGTCAACCGTCCTTCAAGCTCGCTTCCAGAAAACTTTCCACATGGTAAACAAACACCTCCAGCTTTTCCCGCCGCCACAAGTCGTAGTCGAACCCCATCTTTTCGCAGAGCATGTCGAGGAAGGCAACCGGGTCGGGGACCTTCTCCCAAACTTGGGGGAGGAAGGTGGCGCGGCGCAAACCGCGGGCGAGGATGACGCCGTCCACTCCGGGATGCAGCAATCCGGGCAGTTGCTCCGGGTTGGAGTACCGGAGCGGTTCGGGGACGCTCAAGACGGAGATCTCGATCTCCAAATCCGGCAGTTCCGAATCAGCCAGCGGCGGGAAGCGGAAATCCCGGAACGCCGCGTCACCGGCGTGCTCCTGAACGTCTGCCGCCAAGCTTTGGCGGGCTTCCAGGCTGCCGATGCAGCCGCGCAGCTGACCGCCGCGGGAAAGGGTGACAAAACTGGCGCCGGGCGCCAGCAATTCTGGCGGCAGGGTTTCCGGATCCAAATGCGGCGCGGTTTCATTCTTTAATTGCGCCGCTATCGATTCCCTGGCCAGGGCCAACAGCCTGCGTTTGGATTGGTCGGATAGCATCCCGTCCCCTCCCCCGCCGCATTGTTACTCCCGTCGCCGCGACCGCCCCGTCCCGCTTGGCGGGAGAAGTGCGGAACCGTCGCTTATTCCGGGTTCTCGCCCCATTCGCCCGGGAATGCCTGGAGCGCCCGCTCGGCCGCGTTGGCGACGCTCGGATCTTTGTCGAAGCGTCGGGTACGGATCGCAGTCTGGGCTTCCTTGGTGCGGAATTCCACCAGCGCGATCAGCGCCTGCAGGCGCGACGGGCCGTTGGATTGTTCCTGCAGGCTGCCGTCCACCATGAGGTAACCCTGACGTGGATTTTTCATGATTTCGATCAGAACCGGAACGACGACGGAGTTCCGGATTTTCGTCAATTTTACAACCGCCGCATGGACGGTATCCAATTCTGCGGCGCGCACCGCGCGGAAGCGCAGGATCTGCACCAAGGTCCGGAGGCAGACGTCGGAGACCACCGGATCGGAATCCTGCGCGGCGGCCTCCAACTCAGAAAGGATGGAATCCTCCTGAGCCACGCCCGAACGATTGGCGAATTCCACCGCGACTTCCTGGCGCGTTACGGGACCGCCGTTGCGGAGGTCGTAGGAGGTTTTCGCGCGCTGGATGAGCCTGCCCACCGGAGTGTTGGAGGCGGCGGAAACGGTTTGGTTAAACAGCGCCGCCTTCTCTTCCGGATCCATCTCCAACAATTGCTTCGCCCGCTGGACGGCGGCGACCACCTCCGCATCCCCGCAGGCCAGGGATTCCTCCAGCGAGGCCAGCAGCGCCTTTTCTCCGGACGGGTTTTCGATCGCCCGCAGTCGGTCCCGCCAGATATTAACCTGTTCGGCAAGGAGAAGCTGTTTTTCTTTTAGGGTTTCCTGTTCCTTGAGGATTTTCGGCCGCTCCGTTTCCTCCTCTTCCGTCCATTTTCTGCGCAAAACCACAAGCCGATCGGCGAGACGGGTGAACTCCCTTTGAAGGGCAGTCACCTTCCGATCCAGCACCATGGCGAGTTCGCGCAATTCGAGGATGATCAAGGACGTCTCTCCGAGAGGAAATAGGACCGGCGGTCGAGATCCGGAAGCGGTCTTTGAATCATAGCCACTCGAAATGTCAGCGTCAAGTGGCTTTGCACAGCGGATGATACAATTTTACCAAGGATGGAAGTTATGCCCGGTGAAGCGGTGGATCTGCGGCGGCATGCCCGGCAGACGAAACAGCGGCTTATATTCGGGGGTTTGGCGCTGACCATACTTATAGGCACGGCGCTGATCGCCCTGACCTATGGTACGCCCGCCGCAATCTGCGGTTTGGCCTTCTTCCTCGCGGCGCTGATCCCCGTCGCGCTGATCGGGTTGGCGCTGTCCGTTATGCAATGGATCGCGGACCGCCTTTCCGGGAACGGCTCATGACGCCAGGCTTGCCAAATGGCATCTCATCGTAATCGGATCCTTCGATCGACCCTCGCGTTGGCCGGTGTCGCCGGTGTCGCCGCCGCCGCCTTTGTCCTTTGGCCGCGCGGAACCCCCGCCTTCCAAGACGAGCTTTCCCCGGCGGCTTCAACGCCTTCACTCGCCGTCCCGGCCTTTTATCCCACGCTTCTTCCGGATCGGCAGCAAATGTCCGTCCCGGCCGTCACCCCTGCGGCGGAAGTCTTGAGCGAGTTCAATCTGGAGAAGTTGGCCGCGGTTGGCCGGTTCGGCGGCGGATGGCCGGCGGCGGCCGATTTTTCGCCGGACGGCTCCCTGCTGGCGCTGGCTTCCGCGCGGGGAGTCGAAGTCTTCCGAACCGACGAATGGCGGGTGCAAACTGTGTTTCCCACCGACACCCCGGTCCTCGCCGTCCTCTTTTCCCCCGGCGGCGAATGGCTGGCGGCCGGACGGCAGGATGGGAAGGTGGTTGTCCTAGATACCGTTTCATGGAAAATCATCCTGCGGCTGGCCTGGCATTCGCGTCCGGTCCACGGGCTGGCTTTTTCCGGATGGAGCGGCGCCGGCAGTCAACCGGCCTACCTCGCCTCCGGGTCGGAAGAGGGCTCCGTCGTCGTTTGGGATATATCCTCCGGAATTGCCCGGCATAAATTCGAGAATCCTCTGCTGGGGTATTGGGGCTATGGAATCCGCAGCCTGGCTTTTTCCGCCGATGATTCGGTCCTGGTCACGGGTGGCGATCAGGGGTATCTCTCGCGTTGGGACCTTGCCACCGGCGAGGAGTTGCCGCGCCTGCAAACCCAATTCGGTCTGCTCTTCGGAGTCGCCTTCTCGCCGGACGGCGCCCGGCTGGCTTCCGCCTGCGGCGACGGGACGGTTCAGATTTGGGATTGGGACACGGAAGAACCGCTTGCCCTCCTGCCAGGCCATGCCTACGGGGCCTGGAGCGTCGCCTGGTCGGTAGACGGGAAGCGGTTGGCGACCTCCTCCGGCGACGGGATGGTGAAGCTGTGGGATGCGGAAACAGCGACTCTGGAGCGGGAAAGCGCGGCGGCGTTCACCAAAATCGACAGCCTGCGGTATTCCCCGGACGGCGCACGGTTGGCGGCGGTCTCGATCGGCGAACGGGCTTTGATCCTCGATGCCCGCTCGCTTTCGGTGACCCGCGAATTTTTGGATTTCACCGGCGGTTTGCGCTCCGCGGCGTTCTATCCGAGTGGCGAATGGGCGGCCATCAGCGGAGAAAACGGCCTGACCTACCTGTGGAATCTTTCCGGAGGCGAAGTGATCCCGCTCGGCGGGATCCGCCCGGCCAGCAAGGCGGACGTTGCCGCGGTGTTTTCACCGCGGGGGGAAATCCTGGCCGTGGCCGACGGCCTTGCCGGTATCCTGCGGATCTACGATTTGGCGGAGCTTTCCCCCCGCTCCGAGACGCGCGTGCCGGGGGTGCGAGCGGTGGCGTTCTCGCCCGACGGCGGAATTCTGGCTGCCGGCGGAAACGGGGAATTGACCGTGATCGACACGGCATCCGGAAAAATTCGGATCCTGAAGGTCGGATCCCGGATCACCGGCCTGACGTTCGTCGCAGGCTCCGAGGCTTCCTCCTTACGCTTGGCCGTCGCGATGGAAGACGGATCGATCCGGTTGTGGGATCCGGCCGCGCCTGAGAAGACGCCGCAGGTATTCTCGGACGGCGGAGGCTCTCCAGTCTGGTGCGTGGCCGGTGCCGGAACCTTGCTTGCCGCCGGCGACGACCGAGGCGACATCCGCATCTGGGATACCTCCAGCGGACAATTGCTGCGAACCGTTTCCGGGTACATGGGGTCGATCTTCAGCCTGGCGCTTGCGCCGGACGGCTCTTTGCTGGCGGCCGGCGGAATCCATGGTTCGATTCGATTCTGGTCGATGAACCGCGGAAGGCTGCTTCGAACCGTCCCCGCCCACAATGGATGGGTGAACGGCTTGGCGTTTTCCCCGGACGGCCGGCACCTAATGTCCGCCGGATCCGACGGCAGCGCAATCGTATGGGGCGTCCCGGGTTGAGCGGCCGCCGGGCGGAGTCGAAGGGATCGCAGGACTGCGAAACCTTTGCAGCGGCAAGCCCGCCGCTCCGCCCATGGTAAAATCGCCGGTCGGAAAAAACACTCGTAAATTCCTCCGTCGGAATCCGGCGGATCGAACGGGAGAGGATGATGAAAGTTGCGTTGGGATGCGATCATGCGGGGTTTCCGCTCAAGTCCATTGTGCTGGAAACCATCCGCCAATCGGGGCACCAGGTTCTGGACGTCGGAACGAATTCCCCCGAGCCGGTGGATTATCCGGACATCGCCGAAAGGGTGGGAAGGGCGATCGCGGAGAAGCGCGCGCAGCGCGGGATTCTCCTCTGCGGATCGGGCGTCGGAGCCTGCATCGCCGCCAATAAAATTCCCGGAATTTACGCGGGCGTATGCCACGATTCCTACTCGGCGCACCAGGGAGTCGAACACGACGATATGAACGTGCTGTGCCTGGGCGCCCGCATCATCGGACCGGAACCCGCGCGCGAGCTGACGTGCGCCTACCTCTCCGCGCGGTTTTCGAAGGAGGAACGCCACCGGCGCAGGGTGGAGAAAATCCGCCGGATCGAATCCGCAAACACAGGGAAAACCCCGCGATGATTACGAATCCATTAATCCGCCTGAACCGCCTGGGACAATCCGTTTGGTACGACAACATCCGCCGCGGGCTTTTGGAATCCGGCGAACTGGCCCGGATGGTCGCTGCGGGGGAGATCCGCGGCGTAACCTCCAACCCGACGATTTTCGAAAACGCGATCGTCCGCTCCGAGGAATACCAAGCCGCCATAGGGCGCCTCTCGAAGAAGCAATACACCGCCGAACAGGCTTACGAGGTACTCGCCGTGGAGGATATCCGCGCCGCGGCGGACGTGTTCCGGCCGGTCTTCGAGGAAAGCAACGGAGTGGACGGATACATCTCGCTGGAGGTCTCCCCCAACCTTGCGAACAATCCCGACGCGACCCTGCGGGAAGCCATGCGCCTGCACCAGACCGTGAGCCGCCCGAATCTGATGATCAAAATCCCGGGCACCTCGGCCTGCCTGGAATCCATCCGCAAAGCGATCGGGGAGGGAATTCCGGTGAACGTCACTCTCCTGTTCTCGGTCGAACGGTACCGCCAGGTGATGGAGGCCTACTTGTCCGGGCTGGAAGACCGGATCGCGCGCGGATTGCGCGTCGAGAAGATCGCTTCGGTCGCCTCCTTCTTCGTCTCCCGGGTGGACACGCTGGTCGACCGCCTGTTGGATCAGCTGGCGGGCGAAAGCGCGATCTCCGAGGGGACTCTGCGCGACCTGCGGGGAAAAGCCGCGATCGCCAACACGCGGTTGGCGTATCAGGCGTTTTCGGATTTCTTCCGCGGTCCGCGCTGGGTGAAAGCCACTGCCTTCGGAGCCCGGATTCAGCGCCCCCTCTGGGCTTCGACCAGCACCAAGGATCCCGCCTACCAGGACACCTACTACGTCGAGGCGCTCGTTGCGCCGACAAGCGTCAACACCATGCCGCCCGCGACCATCGACGCCTACCGCGACCACGGCGATCCGGCCTTGCGGATCGAGGCGGACTTGGAGAACGCCCGCGCCCACGCCGACAAGCTTGCCCGGGCGGGGATCGCTATGGAGCAGGTAACCCAACGGCTGGAGAGCGAGGGCGTACAAGCCTTCCAGAAGTCCTACGAATCCCTCCTGAGCGCCGTAAGAGAACGGCTTCCGGAATGATCGGACCGAGCCGCTCTTTATCGGATGCCTGGAGGCTGTCTATAAAGTAAATCAATGGTATTTGTGGAAAATTCCCAGCCGGAGATAGTCCGTCATTCCCGCGCCGGCCCTCCGCGCGTTCTTCGCCGGGGGTGGGTTTAGCGGGAATCCAGGGTTTCCATGGCTGGATGCCCGCTACGAACACCCCCGCTTCCCCCGGCATAGAGCATGCCGAGGGCAGGCGCAAGGGCGGGCGTGGGCATGACGATCCGGAGACAACCTAATGCCGTTTTGGGACAACCCCCGGCCAAAGCCTTTCCGGTGGGGATCGGATGGATTTGCATCAGAAGGCTTGCAGAACGGGTAACCTGCGGGTATAATGCCGCAGTTTCAGCGTTAACCGGGCGGGGTCGGGCTCGAGTTTTGAGTGCGACCCCGGTTTATGCCCGGTGAATTCAAGGCTCACCTCTCCGGATTGCATCATCCCCCAGCCCGAATTCCATCGGCTTTCGGAGGAATCGCCCCGACGCAGGCGCATGGAAGCATGGAGAAGCAAAGCCTTTGGAAAAATCGGAGGTCCATATGACCGAAAATCCCGCAAAGGATGGAAAAATCCTCCTGTCGGACCTAAAACCGAAGACCGCATTGACGGGCAAAGTCAAACGGATTGAGTTGTCGGGCGCGGTGGTGGACGTGGGGGCCGAACGCGACGGCCTGTTGCACATCTCGGCCCTCGGCAGGGAAAAAGTGAACCGGGTGCAGGACATGCTTCAACCCGAGCAGGAGATCCCGGTCTGGGTGAGGAAGGTGGATCCCCAGAAAGGCGAACTGCAGTTGACCATGATTCCGCCGCTGGCCTACGACTGGAACGAAATGCGCTCGGGAACGGCGATCCATGGGAAAGTGACCCGCGTCGAGAAATTCGGCGTGTTCGTGGATTTCGGCGCCGAACGGCCGGGGTTGATCCACATCAGCGAATGGTCGAACGAATACGTCAAGGACATCGCCGCCGTGGCGAAAATCGGGGACGAGGTCGAGGCGGCCATCCTGGAAATCGACCGCAAGAAGAAGCAGGTCCACCTAAGCCGCAAGGCCCTCGAAGCCAAAGCCCCGCCGAGGGAACAGGAAAAAGAGGAAACCGTCGAGCTCGAAGAACCGGAAGAAAAATCGATCACCGCGATGGAGGCCGCTTTTCTGAAGGCCCAGTCTGGAATTGCCGGGGCGGACCTCCCCGCGGCCGAACGGGTGCGCCAGATCAGCGAAAAGAAGCGCCGCCAGCAGGAGGACATCCTCAGCCGGACTTTGCAATCCGCCCCGCGCAAATGACCGCAGGGAATATGAAAAAACGGGCGAGGAGAATGTCCTCGCCCGTTTTTTTTCGGCCGGCGCCGGAAGAAAATAATTATTGTTCGTCTTCGTCCCAGGATTCGTCCTCTTCGTCCTCCTCGATTTCAAAACCCTCTTCCTCGTTTTCCCAATCGTCGTCAAATTCGTCGTCCTCCCAATCCGGATCGGTTTCCGTTTCCGCGGATTGCGAATACGTCAGACAGCCGGTATCCGGATCCAATTCGATCGCCGCGGCGCCGCAATAATGACCCTCCAGGAAAATGCAATCCATGTATCGGCAACGTATCCTGGGCATTAAGCCTCCTCCTTGTTCGGGCCCCCGAAGTATATCGCAAACCGGGAAGCGCCCGCCCCGCAATTCCGATTCCGGAGGACGGAATTTTTTTACTCTAAGGCCAAAAAAGCGTTCGGTCAAGTGCTTTCCAAACCCCAGTTCTCCGCCTCCCCTCAGGGCCGAATCCGGCGGGCTTCGAACACGTTCGGCAGGGCTTCGATCCGGCTGAGAACCCGGCTGAGCTGGGTCAGGTCGGTCACTTCCATCAGCATGTCGATCGTCGCTTCGTGGGCTTTGGTGCTGACGTTGACCTTGCGCATGCTGATGTGGTCCTCGGTGACGACCGAGGAGACGTCGCGCAGCAGCCCTTCGCGGTCGAAAGCGGAAATCCGGATTTCCACCGGATAGGTCCGGAGGACGCGGCCCCACGACACGCGCACCAAGCGTTCCTTGTCGGGGATGCGCAGGATGTTCTTGCAGTCCGAGCGGTGGATGGTGGCTCCCTGCCCGCGCGTGATGTAACCGACGATGGGATCCCCGGGCACCGGTTTGCAGCAGCGGGCCAAGTTGGTGAGCATCCCGCGCAGGCCGGTGACGTTGACTTCCCCGGTGGTGGCCGAAGCCGCGGCGCTCGAATCGGGGACGAGTTCTTCCCCGGGCCGCTCGGTTTCCAAAAACTTCGACACCAGGCGCGAAGGCGAAACGTCGCCGGATCCGATCGCCGCTAAAAAATCGTTCACCGCCGGGAAGCCGGCTTGCTTGGCCAGTGATTCCAGCGTGATTTCCTCTTCGATTCCCAAACGGTGCAATTCCCGCAGGAGAATGTCGCGCCCGGTGGCGATCTTCTGCTCCAGGTCTTGATGCTTGAACCATTGGCGGATCTTGCTGAGGGCCCGCTGGGATTTTACCAATCCCAGGTGCGGATTCATCCAATCGCGGCTCGGGCCGCCGCTGCGGGTGGTGACGATCTCCACCTGATCCCCGGTTCGCAGCCGGTGATCGAGCGAGACCATCTTGCCATTGACGCGCGCGCCGCGGCAGTGGTGGCCGATTTCGGTGTGAACGTGGTAGGCGAAGTCGATCGGCGTGGATCCCGCGGGCATGTCGAAGACATCGCCCTTGGGAGTGAATGCGAACACGCGGTCTTCGAAGACGTCGGTCTTCATCCCGTCCAGGAAGTCTCCGGCGTCGGGGACCTCCTGGCGCCAATCCATCAGCCCCCGCAGCCACAATACCCGGCGCTCGAAGGATTCGTCGCGTTTGGTGCCCTCCTCCTTGTAGCGCCAATGGGCTGCGATTCCAAGCTCCGCGCTGACATGCATTTCCGGCGTGCGGATCTGCACTTCAAGCGTTTTCCCGTCCTCATAGACGACCGCAGTATGCAAGGATTGGTAAAAATTGTCCTTCGGCGAGGCGATGTAATCGTCAAATTCCTTCGGCAGCGGCACCCACAGGTTGTGGATCACGCCAAGCGCGACGTAGCAGGCGGGGATGTCCTTGACGATGATGCGCACGGCGCGGACGTCGTGGACCGATTCGAAGGGGACCCCCTTGCGGACCATCTTGCGGTAGATCGAGTAGATGTGCTTGGGCCTGCCGGTGACTTCGGCCTTGACCCCGGCCCGGGTTAATTCGGCGCGCAGGTTTTCGACGATGGTTTTCATCATCGTCTCGCGGTCCGAGCGGCGCTCCTCGAGCTTGGAGGCGATCTCCTTGTACTTGGACGAGTTGACGTAGTGGAACGCCAAATCCTCCAATTCCCACTTCATCTGCCAGATCCCGAGCCGGTTGGCCAGCGGCGCAAACAGTTCCAGGGTTTCCTGGGCAATCGCTTTGCGGCGGTCGGGAGGAAGGTGGTTGAGCGTGCGCAGGTTGTGCAGGCGGTCGGCGAGCTTGATCACCACCACCCGCACGTCATCGCCCATGGCAAAGAAGATCTTCCGCAGGGTCTCGACGTCGAGGGCTTTGCGGCGGGTTTCCTCGTCCACCGGCTGCCCGCGGCCGTCGTCTCGGGTGACCCGCGGGAGCTGGGTCAGCTTGGTTACGCCGTCCACCAGCGCCAGCACTTCGTCGCCGAATTCCTTGCGGATCATCTCCAGGGAGACCGGCGTATCTTCGACGACATCATGCAACAGACCGGCGGCGATCGCCGCCCCTGGGAGGTGGAGATCGGCAAGGATCTTGGCGACGGCCAGGCAATGCTGGATGTAGGGTTCGCCGGAAGCGCGTTTTTGCCCTTCGTGGGCGCGGAGCGCCAGGCGGTATGCCCGCTCAATCATCTCGCGGTCCGCGGGAGAAAGGTAGGAGAGGGTTGCGGAGAGATCCTGGTATTCCATAGCCGTTGCTGATTGTTCCGGTAAGTATACCTCGCCCGTCCCCTGCCCCTCCCAATCCCGCTTCCTCGGGCTGTATTTGCCTTCCTTGCGGAGGCAAGGATCTTGGCCCGAGCTAACGGGAGGGAGAAGCAAGGAATCAGGTGGCATTTTCCTTGCACGGATCCTCCCAAGGCGACTCGGCTCCGGCGGGCTTTGGCTGTTCTTCCGCCGGTTGGGATGTGGGCGTCCCCTTTGTGGAGGAATCCATGGCGCTGAACGGAAAAGGCTTCTACATCTGGCAGATCCCGCACTGCGAATCCGGCAACGCAACGCAGATCGCCGCCCGCGCCGAGGCGGCGGGATTGAGCCACGTGCTGATTAAAATCGCCGACGCCGGGAACGCATTTAACATCGACCGGAACGGGCGGGATTTGGTTCCGCCGGTCGTCGCCGCCCTCCACGCCCGCGGAATCCAAGCCTGGGGCTGGCATTACGTTTACGGATACGATCCGGCGGCGGAAGCCCGGGTGGCCGTCCAGCGGACCCTTCCCCTCAACCTGGATGGGTACGTCATCGATGCCGAGGCGGAATTCCAATATTCGGGCCGGGCGGCGGTCGCCCGAACCTTTTGCCAGCAGCTTCGGGCGGGGCTGGGTTCCATGCCGATCGCCCTTTCCTCCTACCGATTTCCGCAGTACCACACCGCCTTCCCATGGTCCGTGTTCCTTGAGTATTGCGACTACAATTTTCCGCAGGTGTACTGGGAGGGGTCGCACAACGGCGCGGAACAGCTGCAGCGGTGCGTCGAGGAGTTCCGAAAAATCTCCCCCTTCCGTCCGATCATCCCCACCGGGCCGGCTTACTCCAACGGCGGATGGCGCCCGGCCGCTTCGGAATTGACCGCCTTCATGCAGAAGGCGCTTGAGCTCGGGCTGACCGGCGCCAATTTCTGGTCGTGGGACTATTCCACGCAATCCAGTTACTTGGATTTGTGGAACGCGGTCGCCAATTTCCCTTGGCCGCCGGCCCCGGCCGCGGACATCGCCCAGCAGCTACCCGGTCTGTGGAATACCCACGACCCCAACCGGGTGATCTCCCTCTACCAAGACAACGCCGCCCACGTCACCGGAGCCCGAACCGTCGTCGGGATCCAGGCGATATTGGATTGGTATGCGCAATTGTTCACCGAACGGCTTCCCGGCGCGCTGTTCCAACTGAACGGATTCAGCGGGACGGGCAATTCCCGCCACATCTCCTGGACCGCAACCAGCCAAGCGGGATCCGTCCACGACGGCAACGATACGATCGGGATCCGAGACGGAAAAATCCAATACCATTACACGTATTTCACGGTTCAGAGTGCGGGCTGATTTTTTCTTCCTGCAATTGATTCCGATCTACCAATACGTTCTCCGGGAAGCCAATCCGTGCGCCGCGGCCGCCGCGGGTTCTTCCAGTGCAGCAACTCCTGCGGGTTCTCCCCAGAAGGGAAAAAAGCCTGATCCCAAAAAGGTGAAATCGAAATCAAAGGGAGTTGCCCAATAGCGGTTTCCTCGTCCAGGCGCCGGAAAAATCTAAAAAAGGGAAGTTTTTCGGCGTAAAACGCCGTTTTTTCGTCTTTCCCAAGGAGTTGTAAAAGGCGGTCGAATCCCGCCCCGCTTCGCCGAGCGCGGCCGGGGTACCCGCGCGCTATGCGCAGGTCTTGGCGCCCCGCCCCGGCACGCCGCGGCAAGGCCGGGATTGCGCTCCGCGACACCGCGCGCCTGGCCTCGCGAAGCGGAGGAAGCGGTGGGCAAGCCGTGCGGTGTTTCATTGACAGGCCGAATTAGCGCGTTATAATCTTTGCGCGTTTTCGGTTTTTGGGTCCAATTCATCCATTCGGTGGATTTTCAACCCCATAACCGGTTCGCCCCCGTAGCTCAAAGGATAGAGCGGCTGACTTCGAATCAGTAGGCTGGGGGTTCGAATCCCTCCGGGGGCGCTCGCGATCCTTTGTCAGCGGCAACGATTCTGCGCTGATGGAAATCATGAAATGCAAGGTGTAATCCCGTGCGCCATTCGCGCCGCCTGCTTTTCGGCCCAAAAACGACCAAATTGGAGCTGCTGCTCACGCCGCTGTCGCATTTGCCGATCTCTATCAGCGACGGACCGGTCGGTGACGCGATCTTACTTTTGCGCGAAGACCTTAAGCGGCTGAAACTGGAGCGCATCCAGCCGAATTTCTACCTCTCCACGGGATACGGCACGGTGGAAGGGACGACCAACATCGCGGTCGGTTTTTACGACGCGCACGCCCTGATCCGCGAATTGCATAAGGAGTACCGGCGCTGGTCCTACAGCCCGGAGGAGATCCTCGCCACCCTGCGCCACGAAGTCGGCCATGCTTTTTGCTACGCCTACAAGCTTTACCGGCGCAAGGACTTCCGCGAGACCTTTCACGTGCGCGGCCATTTTTTCCACACCTATCCGGTCACGGACCGCTACGTTGAGCGCGCCAATCCCTGGAGCCGGGATTACGTCAACCCGTCCGGCGACCACTACGCCCAAAAGCATCCCGACGATGATTTCGCCGAAACGTTCTGCGAGTGGTTTTCCTCGCGCCGGAGTTGGCGCAAGAAGTACCGCCGGTTCCCCGGCGCACTGCGGAAACTACAATACGTGGACGAGCTCGTGCACAGCCTGCGCCGCAAGGAGCCGGAGACGGTCAACGATCCGGCCATGCTGGACGAGCCCATCAGCGAAAATACGATGACCTTGGCCGAGTTCCTTAAAGCGAAAAACATCCGCCGCTACCGCCGGGGCGCCACCGGATACGTGGACGGCGATCTGCGGCGCCTGTTCCATCGGATGCCTTCGCGCACGGATCTTCAGTCGAGCTATCTTCCGGCTGACGGATACTTGAAGGAGAACCGCCCCTTCCTGATGAAGCGGGTTTTGGCCCCCGCCAAGTTCGATCCGCTGGTGTTGAAGGACCTGCTGGATAAATGCCACCACCGCGCCAAGGAGTTGCGCCTCGCCTTGCGGAAAAGGGAACGCGAGACGAAACTCATCGAACTCGCCGCGTACCTTGCCCACCGTTGCACGCTGTATCAGGCCACGGGCTCTTATTTCGGGTAACCCTCCTCCCCGGTCTTTCCCCTTTGGACAAGGCCTGCCCGTCCATATTCAAAGGGTGCCCGCTCGCCCTTCTCAGTCTTCTTCCCGGAAGATTACCGCGGCGACGGCACCCTCCGCTTGGTTTTCTTCGCTTCGCCCGGAATGGGCGTTCCGGGTGGCGGGCTCCCAGTCCGACTCCCCAGAATGATCGCCTCGAATAATGATTTCCCTGCACAGACATTTTTCTGCGCCGTCCGCGGGATCCGACGGAATCCTCATCGTCCTATCCCTGTTACCCCTCCACCTGCATAAGCTAGGAAAGGGATAACAAGGTGCGGAGGAAGATAAGCTGACTCCCCTTTTTCCGGTTGGGTTAATCATTACCCCCATTTTCCGATGTGAGGTGTCTGGGAAGCCCATCCCGGAGCAAATCCAGGAATGGTTGCCCGACCTTGTCCCGAGCGCCTGTCCCGAGGAAAAGCGAGGGAAAGCAAAGGGAGGACGTTTACAGGGAAGGTTGAGAAAATGCGAGGGATTTACTTTAAGCCAACGGGGTGGATCTGGAGCTGGTCAATGCGCGTGTTCCATGTTCGGATCCGATGTATAACAGCCGGCCAGGACGCTTTCATACAAGGTCAGCATCTGGTCGGTAATCCGATCCCAGGAATAGCCGTGGGCTACATTGGCCGCATGGCGCCCCAGCTCGCGGCGCAGGCGTTCGTTGGAAAGGATCCGCTGAAGACGGTCCGCCAGCGCGTTCGGATCGGAATCCGGGATGTGGTAACCGGTCCGGCCGTCGCGGACAAGGTACAGAAGGCCTCCCACCCCGGAGGCCACCACCGGGGTGCCGCAGGCCATCGCCTCCAGCGCGACCATTCCGAAGGATTCGTATTGCGATGGCATGACGACGGCTTGCGCCGAGGAATAATACATGGGCAATTCGGTCTGCGGCCGCTTCCCAAGAAACGTAACCACGCCGGTAAGGGAGAGGGATTTCCGCAGGTCTTGAAGGTATTGCATTTCGTCCTTCGGAGCATCGGGCTCCCCGCCGATGACCATCACGCACGGGCAGGGAGGGGAAAGAAAACCGCGCTCCTGCAGCAGCGCGGCCGCCCGCAGGAGAGTCTCCAAGCCTTTCAGACGCTCGATCCGGCCGACGAAGAGGATCATCCGCGCGTCGACGGGAAGGCCGAGCCGCCGCCTCGTTTCCGCCTCCGGATGCGGGTGGAACAGCTCGAGATCCACTCCGGGAGGGAGAACAACCACCTTGCGCGGATCCGCCTGGTACAGCCAATGCAATTGCATTCGTTCCGCGGGGGTGGCGGATACGATCCGGTCCGCGCCGGAAAGGACGGCGTTCTCGGCTTGGCGCCGCGCGGGATCCTCGACGGTTCCGCCCAGGCGGTTTTTCATCTCCCCCAGCGTGTGGAACATGTGCAGAAGCGGGGAACCCCACTCCCGTTTCAGGGCCAATCCCGCCAATCCGGACAGCCAGTAGTGGCTGTGGATCAGATCGTACGCGAGTGCGTTGTCAGCGGCGAACTGCCGGATTCCCTCCGCAAACGCGTCTACGTAGCGGGAAAGCCGATCCCGCGGCAGAGGACTTTCCGGTCCGGCCGGGATATGAATCACGCGATTCCCATTCCCCAAATCATGGACGACGTGCGGAATGTGCTCATCCTGGGAGCGGGTAAACACGTCCACCCGGATGCCCGCCTTCCCAAGCGATCGGGTCAATTCTCGGACGTAGACGTTCATGCCGCCGGTGTCTTTGCCCCCCAGCGCCGCCAAGGGGCAGGTGTGATATGAAAGCATTGCCACGCGCATAAGGGGTATTATATCTTCCGGAGTGTTATGGGAGATTCGTGACAGGGGCGTCCTGTCTCCAACCGAGTCCGGTCTTTCCGGGAATTCGAAAAAAACGCTGAAAAAAAGCGCAACTTGACCCATTTGCGGGGCTCGTGGTATTCTCAGCCCGGATTTTTTGATCCAGGGGGGGAACCATGACGGCGGTGGAACGAGCATATTGGATCGCTTTCAACCACATCCGCGGTATCGGTGCGGTCCGATTTCAACGGTTGCTGAAGGCTTTCGGAAATCTGCAATCGGCCTGGGAAGTCCCGCGGACAGGTCTCATGGAAGCCGGTCTGGATGAACGCAGCGCATCCGCCGTCGCCGCCGTCCGTCCGCACTTGGATCCGCGACGGCTGCTGGACCGTTGCACCGAGCTTGGGCTGCGGGTGTTGATTTGGGAGGATCCGGATTATCCGCCGCGATTAAAGGAGCTGCCGGCCCCTCCGCCGGTTCTTTACCTGCGCGGCGGAATTATTCCGGCGGATGGATTGGCGGTGGCGGTGGTGGGAACGCGCCGGGCCACCCCTTACGGCCGGGAAGCCGCGCGGATGTTCGCGTCCGCGCTGGCGTCAAGCGGGATCACCGTCGTCAGCGGCCTGGCGCGCGGCGTGGATGCCGAAGCGCACCAAGCCGCGCTGGAAGGCGGCGGGCGCACGCTGGCGGTGCTGGGTTGCGGAGCCGATGTGGTGTATCCGCCCGAGCATGCGCGGTTGACTCGGCGGATTGCGGAATCCGGGGCGGTGCTGAGCGATTATCCCCCGGGCACGCCTCCCGATGCGGCCAATTTTCCTCCCCGCAACCGAATCATCGCCGGATTGGCGCTGGCGACGCTGGTCGTCGAAGCCGGAGAGGAAAGCGGCGCTTTGCTTACCGCATCCTATGCAGGCGATTACGGGCGGGATGTGTTCGCCGTTCCCGGCAGCATTCTCAGCCCCGCCAGCCGGGGCTGCAACCGGTTGATCGGGGACGGAGCCCAGCCAGCCTTGTCCCCCGAGGATCTCATCCTCGCGCTGAATGCGGAACGGATCGCGCCCGCGTTGCAGATGCGGATGGCGGTGCCGGCCACCCCGATCGAAGCGAAGATCCTCGAGGCGATCGGTTCGGAGCCAATGCATATTGATCTTGTGCGTGCCAGCGTGGATCTGCCGGTCGAGACGGTCTCCAGCACGCTGGCGCTGATGGAATTGAAAGGTCTGGTCCGGCCGGTCGGCGGCATGCAGTATGTCGCCGCGGCGTCGGTCGGGCCGGAAGATCGGCGGACCTAATGGAAACCGAGCCGCAAGGCAACCTTCCCTTGCTGGTGGTGCTGATGGCCGGAGGCGGCGGCACGCGGTTGTGGCCGTTTTCGCGCCCAGAGGAACCCAAGCAATGCCTGCCGCTGTTGGGCGGGAGGTCGCTGTTCGAATTAACCGTTGAGCGCCTGGAGGGGGTCGCCGCCCCGCAGGATGTCTTTGTCGTTTCCAACCGCAGGCTGGAAAGGCTGCTGCGGGCCGCGCGGACGCCGGTCCCGGATCGGAATTTTTTCTCCGAGCCCAGCCCGCGCAACACCGCCCCGGCGGCGGCCTTCGCCCTGGCTTGCCTGCGCGCCCGCGTGCCGCAGTTCGTGATGGCTTGTCTGCCTTCGGACCATTTCATCGCGGACGTGCCAAAGTACCGCGCGCTTGTCCGCGCCGCCCAAACCCTTGCCGAGCGCGGATACTTGGTAACGCTCGGGATCGATCCGTCCGGTCCCCTCACCGGATACGGGTACATCGAACAGGGCGACGCTTTGGGACCGGTGGAAGGCTTCCCAGCCTACCGGGTCCGGCGCTTCACCGAGAAGCCCGACTTGGAGCAAGCCCGCGAAATGATCCGCCGCGGCGGGTTTAGTTGGAATTCCGGAATGTTCTTCTGGCGGTCGGATGTGATCGCAGAAGAATTCCGCAGGCACCAACCGGCCATCGCAGCCGTTCTGGATCCGTTGACGGACGCGGTGCGCGGGAACGCGCAGGCCGGGGTTTTCGAGAGGCTTTGGGAAGGCGTCCCATCCGTATCGCTGGATTACGGGATCCTCGAAAAGTCCGAACGGGTTGCGGTCCTTTCGGCGCGGGATTTGGGTTGGACCGATATCGGCAGTTGGGACGCGCTGGTCGAGCTTTACCGCGAGCGTCCGGAATTGCGTTCGAGTGCGGCGGGCCGGCATCTCGATGCGGGGTCGAAATCCGTCACCGTCCTTCGCAGGATCCAAGACGACCGAATCCTGGCCACCGTCGGCTTGGAGGACGTCATCATCGTCGAGACGGACGATGCCATCCTCGTCTGCCGGAGCGGGAGGTCTCAGGACGTCCGGGAAATTTATAACGCCGTATACAAAAAATAACCCGCGGATCGGACGCGTTTAAGTTTGACGTGCCGCCGCGAAGAAATCGTATCTCATTCTACAAGAACGGAGTTTTTTGCGGTTATGGAAGGGTACTGTCTAAAATGCAAGGCCAAACGGGAGATCGCTCATCCGGAGCCGGCCTTTCTCTCCAACGGCCGGCCGACCACCAAGGGCCTCTGCGCCGTCTGCGGAACGAAGATCCAAAAAATGGGTTTGACCGAGGCCCACGCCGGCCTGACGCCCCCCGCTCCGGTCCAGCGTGAGACAAAACGCCCCAAGCGGAACGGAAAGCTGGTGATCGTGGAATCGCCGACCAAGGCAAAAACCGTCGGTCGGTTTCTCGGCAAAGGGTTCCAGGTCCGGGCCTCCGTCGGCCACGTGCGCGACCTGCTGCGCTCCCAACTTTCGGTGGACGTCGACAACGGCTTCACTCCGAAATACCGGATTCCCAACGAAAAACGTCCGGTGGTGAAAGAATTAAAAGCCCTCGCCCAGCAATCCGAGGAGGTGTACCTCGCCACGGATCCGGACCGGGAGGGGGAGGCCATCGCCTGGCACCTAAAAGAAGCCGTCGAATTGGACGACGCTCGGACCCGCCGCGTCGTATTCCACGAGATCACGAGGTCCGCGGTCGAGGAGGCCTTCCGGCATCCGCGCGAAATCGACATGAACCTGGTCAACGCCCAGCAAGCCCGGAGAATCCTGGACCGGCTGGTCGGCTATATGCTCAGTCCGCTGCTGTGGGCCAAGGTCCGCAGCCGGCTTTCGGCCGGGCGGGTGCAATCGGTGGCGCTGCGGTTGGTGGTGGAACGGGAGCGCGAGATCAACGCCTTCGAGGCCAAGGAGTATTGGTCGATCGAAACCGATCTCGCCAAGCAGACGAACGGCGGCATCGCCTTCCGCGCGAAATTAATGAAGGCGGACGATCAGGAGGTGTCTTTGGGTTCGCAGGCGGACGCCGCGTCCATGGCCGCCGATCTGGAAAAGGCTTCCTACCTCGCGGCCCGGGTGCGCCGGGGCATCCGGAAACGGAATCCATCCGCCCCCTTCACCACTTCCACCCTGCAACAGGAAGCGTCCCGAAAACTCGGCTTTTCTCCCAAGAAAACAATGGCTATCGCTCAGCAATTGTACGAGGGCGTGGAACTCGATTCCCAGGGCATGACCGGCCTGATCACGTACATGCGCACCGATTCCACCCAAGTGGCTGAAGTTGCCCAGCAAGAAGCCCGGGAGTGGATCGCCGAGAAATTCGGCAAGGAATTCCTCCCGGCCGAACCTCCCCAATACCGGACCCGCTCCCGTTCCGCCCAGGAGGCGCATGAGGCCATTCGGCCGACATCGGTCCTGCGTCAGCCGAAGGCGCTTCAGGAATACCTCAGCCGGGACCAGAACCGGCTCTACGGACTGATCTGGCAGAGGTTCTTGGCTTCGCAGATGGCTCCGGCCCAATTTGATACCGTCCAGGTCGATGTAGAGGCCTCAGGGGCCCGGAAATACCTTCTGCGGGCTTCTGGAGCCATGTTGCGCTTCCAGGGGTTTCTGGCGGTCTACGAAGAAGCCAAGGACGAGGACCAGGAGGCGGAAGAAGAGGCCCAAGCGACCCTTCCGCCCCTGGAGGAAGGCGAGCCGCTGCGGCTGATCGGCGTGCTTCCCGAGCAGCATTTCACCCAACCGCCCCCCCGCTACACCGAGGCGGCGCTTATCCGCGCCCTGGAGGAGTTCGACATCGGCAGGCCGTCGACCTACGCTCCGATCTTGTCCACCATCCAACAGCGCGGATACGCCGTCCGCGAAGAGAAGCGCCTGCTGCCGACGGAAATCGGCTTTACCGTGAACGACATGCTGGTCACGTACTTTCCCGACGTGATCAACACCGGTTTCACAGCCACCATGGAAGACGAATTGGACGAGATCGCCGAAGGGGCTCACGACTGGACGGCGACCCTTAAGGAATTCTACGAGCCGTTTTCCAGGGACGTCAAGCACGCGGAGCAGGAGATCCCGAAGGCAGATGACAAGCCGGAGCCGGCCGGACGCGATTGCCCCACCTGCGGCAACCCGCTGGTGATCCGCTTCGGGCGGTTCGGGAAGTTCATCGGCTGCTCGACGTTTCCCGCCTGCCGCTACGTGGAACCCTGGCTGGAAAAGACGGGCGTGGCTTGCCCTAAGGACGGCGGAGACCTGGTCGAGCGCAAGACGCGCAAAGGACGAACCTTCTACGCCTGCTCGAATTATCCGACCTGTGATTTCACCTCATGGAAGAAACCGTTGCCCATCCCCTGCCCGGCATGCGGCGGCCTGCTGGTTCTGAGCGGCCGGCAGACGGCCCAATGCATTAAATGCGAAGCGAAGTTCCCCCTCGACGCCATCTCGGCCAAAGAGGCGGAGGCGCGGTGAGTTTCGGCGGGGAGGCGAAGGCCCGGGCGACGAAGAAGGATGGAATTGCCAGGCGGAGCCTTCTGAAGATACAATCGGGATAAGGTGGCTATGACAAGCCGGATTCCTTGGCGCGGCAACCTGGAAAATCTTCTCCGCTCCCCGATGTTCCTTAACGGGGCGAGTTTTCTGTTGGGAACGCTGTTCGGATTGATCGTCTTGGGCTGGATTGTGTGGCCGGTCGAGTACGTCGACACCACCCCCGAGATGCTCCGCTCGGATATCCAGCTGGACTACTTGCGGATGGCGGTCGATTCCTACGGCGTAAACGGGGATGCAGTCCTGGCCCGCAGCCGATTCGAGGCTTTGGGCGAAAACAAGCTGGATGTGCTGGCGCAGCTGCGCGGCGACAACCTAACGGATCCCGAGAGGCTGAATCAATTCGAGGTCTTGATCGCCAACCTCTATGTTTCCGGAGCGGCCGATGCAGGCGAACCCGTCCCGGCGGCATCCACCGGCGGACTTCAGGGCGCCTTCGGCCTTCTGGCTCTTCTGGGAGTAATAATCGGGGGCGCGATTGCTCTGGTGTTGGCGGTGAACATTCGCAGGCACCGCGCCGCCCCCGCTCCGTCGTTGAATGTGTCTTCCGTTCCGGAGGAACTTTCCCTGGAAGCCGAGGAGGAGCTGCAAAGCGCCCCCAGTCCGCCTCCGGCGGAGGAAGAAACGGAAAGCGGCGAGGGGACGGAACCCCTGGAGCGCTTTGTGACCACCTATGCGTTGGGCGACGACCTGTACGAAGACAGCTTCACGATTAATTCACCAAGCGGGGATTTTCTGGGCGAATGCGGCGTGGGGATCTCCGAGCCGATCGGCGTGGGAGAACCCAAAAAAGTCACTGCTTTGGAGGTCTGGTTGTTCGACCGCAAGCCGAGCCGAACCTCAACCTCCGTCTTGATGAGTCAGTATTCGTTTGAGAAAGAAGATGTCCGCTCCACGCTGGCGCCCCGCGGACTGCCCGTCTTGGCCCTCCCCGGAGCGGATTTTTGGATGGAAACCCCCGGCTTGCAACTGCGGGTGCTGATCCGCGAATTGGTCTACGGGGCCGGCTCCCTCCCTCAGAATTCCTATTTTGAACGGGTGACATTGCAATTGGAAGTTTGGGCGAAGGAAAAATAAAAAACCGCACGGCATACCATGCGGTTTTTCTGGAAGGTTGAAAAAAAAACTGCCGTCCTCAAATAATATCTTGTTAATCCGTTGAAAATCTTAAAAGGCTTACCATGGTGTCATGTCCGCGCCTGCCCTGCGCAGCGGGGCGGATCTGTCGGGCATCGACGCCTCCCAACCCGCGGATTCCCATAAAAAAACGCAGGAATGACGACGCCACCGGAAGGCGATGATTCGGCCGATGATCTATCTCACTCGATTTTCGTTATCCGGAAAAAACGCGAACCGCCCGGCGTGGCGACCGTCACGGTGTCGCCGGCTTTGTGTCCGAGCAGCGCTTTTCCGATCGGCGATTCATGGGAGATCTTTCCCGCCCGGGAATCCCCCTCCGTGCTTCCCACAATTTGAAACACATCGGATTCGTTTTCCTCATCCGAAACATGCACGCGGCATCCGAGCGACACCACGTTGCGGGACGTGAATGCCGGATCGACAATCTCGGCTGTTTTTATCAGCGTTTCTAATTCCAAAATCCGCCCTTCCAGAAAGCCCTGTTCCTCTTTGGCCGAGGTATAGTCTGCGTTTTCCGACAAATCGCCCTGCTGGATGGCGGCCCGCAGGCGATTTGCCAGCGCAGACCGCGCCGGCCCTCGAAGCTGCGCCAACTCTTCCTTGATTTTTCGGGCCCCCTCGGGCGTCAGGATCTTCCGTTCCATGATTTTCTTTTTTTCTCCCGGTCCGGTTTTTCCCTCAGGGCTTTGCGTGGGGGTCGTTGAGTTTTTGGTATTCTTCCAGGGCGAAGCGATCGGTCATACCGGCGATGTAATCGCACACAACCCGGTGCGGATCCTCTTCCTCGGTCCGGCTCAGCACAGCCGGGGGCAGGATCTTTGGGTTGGCGACGTACATCGAAAACAGTTCGGACAGGAATTTTTCCGCTTTCAGCGCCATGCGCATCACCCGGTGGTGGCGGTACATCCTCTCGAAAAGCCGTTGGCGCAGGGCTTCCAGGGGCGGAAGAAAAGCGTCCGACGGACGCACGACGCTTTCCGGAGCGCTCCTCACATCCGCGTTGCGCTTGACGCCGAATTCCGTCAATTGAGCGTCGGCGGTGTCTATCAGGTCCTGCACGGCAAGGCCGATAAAGGCGCGGATCATCCGATGGCGGACAAGGTCGTCGCGCGGGTCAGACCCCGGCAGCGATTCCTGGCGCAGGGTTTTCCAAATCGCCAGATCTGCAAGGTCCTCCGGCGCAAGCATCCCGGACCGGAGGCCGTCGTCCAGGTCGTGCGAGGTGTAGGCGCATTCGTCCGCGGCATTGGCGATCTGCGCTTCCACGCTGGCGCGTTCCTGCGGCGCGTACTCGGACACATCGGGGATGTCGAACGCCGTCTCGTGCTTGACGATCCCTTCGCGGGTCTCCCAGGTCAGGTTCAATCCCGGGAACCCGGGGTAGCGACGCTCCAGGACGGTCACAATCCGCATGGATTGCCGGTTATGATCGAAGCCGCCGTGCGCTTCCATCAGCCGTGAGAGCACCGCTTCCCCCGAATGCCCGAACGGCGGATGACCCAGGTCGTGCGCCAGGCAGATCGCCTCCACCAGATCCTCGTTAACGCCCAATGCGCGGGCCAGCGAGCGTCCGATTTGCGCGACTTCCAGCGTGTGGGTCAGCCGGGTGCGGTAATAATCCCCTTCGTAGGATACGAAAACCTGGGTCTTATGCTCCAGCCTGCGGAAGGCGGTGGTATGCAGGATCCGGTCGCGGTCCCGCTGGTAGCAGGTCCGGTATCCGGGTTCCGCCTCGGGATAAACCCTTCCGCGCGAGTGTTTGCTGCGGGAAGCGTACGGAGCGAGGGTTCGGTCTTCGATGTCTTCCAGTGCTTTGCGGTCGAAGCGCATGGAAACATTCCGAAAGAGGATCGTGCCGGAGTGTAACAGACCGGTTTGGGCTTGTCAATCAATCGGCATTGAATTATCCTTACCGCAAGAATTCATCCCGTCCTGCGCCGGACGGCGCCCGGGCCCGGTCGATCGGCATGAGCACTCAAAGAATAATGTTGGTGGATGACCACGAGGTGGTCCGGCTGGGGTTGAAATCCCTGCTGGAGCACCATCAGGGATTCGAAGTGATTGCCGAGGCCGGCTCCGCGGCCGAAGCCGTCGAGAAGGCGCTGGCCCTCAAACCGGACGTCGTGCTGATGGACATCCGCCTTCCGGGAATGTCCGGGATCGAAGCCTGCCAAGACATCCTCCAGATGAACCCGGAAATTAAAGTGATCATGCTGACATCGTATGCGGAGGATGAGATGCTGTTTTCCGCCATCCGCGCCGGCGCCTCCGGATATCTTCTCAAGCAGATCGGGGGGGGGGAACTCGTGCAGGCCATTGAACGCGTGGGCCGCGGCGAGGCCCTTCTGGATCCCGCCGTCACCAAACGGGTGTTCGCAGAGATGCGCAAGATGGCGCAGGATGAGGAGGCTTCCACCTTCTCCGGATTAACCCAGCAGGAAATGCACGTCCTTCAGCTGGTGGCGGAAGGGAAAACCAACCGCGAAATTTCCCAGGCGCTTTTCCTCGGCGAAGGGACCGTCCGCAATTACGTCTCATCAATCCTCTCAAAACTGAACGTGGCCAACCGGACCGAAGCCGCGGCCTACGCGGTTTCCCATAATTTAAAATCGTACCTCTAGCGTTCGGGGCAGGATCTCCGTGAACCTTTTGCTGCTGTTGGTCATGTCGATCTTCGCCGGCATTCTGCCCATGGTTTGTTGGGCGATGCTGGTTTGGTGGTTCGACCGGTATGAAAAGGAACCGGCCCACCTGCTTCTGCTCTCGTTCCTGTGGGGCGTGGCGCCGGCGGCGATCCTCTCCATTGTCGCGGAGTTGATCCTGGCCTTGGTTTCCGGGTATGCGGGAACCGACGCCCCCGCCGGATTGACTCTTTTCAACCTCGGCCTTGTCGCGCCGCTCGTCGAGGAGGGCGTGAAGCTGCTCGGCCTGCTGGGTATCTTCGGGCTTGCCCAAAGGGAAGTCGACGGTCCGCTGGACGGGATCATTTACGGGGCAATGGTCGGGTTCGGCTTCGCCGCCACCGAAAACCTGATCATTTTTCTATCCAGCCAAACCATGGAGGAATTGGTCCTGTTCTTTTTCCTGCGCGCCATGGTGTTCGGGTCCATGCATGCGGTGTTCACATCGTTCTCCGGCTTGGGGCTGGCGTTTGCCAAATATGCGCGGTCCCCGGGAAGGGCTGTGGCATGGGCGGCGGGAGGATACCTGACGGCCGCCCTCTTTCACGGCCTGCACAATTTCGCCATTACCCTCTCAGCCCGGATCCCTTCCTTACTGATCGCCCTGCCCGCCAGCCTGCTGGTGTATGGGATCGGCGCGGTGGCGATCGCCCTGCTGTCGTTCGGCTCCTTGATCCGTGAGCGGGGTACCATCCGCAAGTATTTGCGTCCGTATGTAGACAGCGGAATCATCCGTCCCCACCAGTGGGAAGCGGCGGTTTCGATGCGGACCCGGTTGCTTTCGGAATGGGAGGCGATTTGCCGCTTCGATTTCCGGCGCTACCGGCTCATCGCCCGTCTGCACACGGTCTGCGCGGAGTTGGCGTTCAAGGAAAAACAACGGCAGCTTTGGGGGAAGGATGAAAAGATCGAAGGTCAGATCTCCGATCTCGCTTCGGAATTGACGTCATTGTCGAAGAATGCTCCCCACCCCGCCGCCCCAGAACTCTCTTGACCAGATAAGGTTACTCCGTATCGGGGAAGGCGGATTCAAGCCATCGGCCGGAAGACGTCTCCGGCCGGGATGCGCGAAAACCCCTTGTGGAACACCGTTGGAATGAATGAGTCAAGACGAATCGTCCTGGAAATAGGAGGATTCCCCTTTGGTATAATGTCCGTACGCCAAACGGAGAGAAAATGACGAACACCAGTCCTCGACCTTCCGTACCCAGTCGAATATGCCCTGCTTGCGGCACGCGGATCGCGGACACCGCCTCCCGTTGCGCCGTTTGCGGAATGGTTTTTGCGGCCGGTTCCGGAAAGGCTTTGAAAGCCCCGGCGCGGATGTCCGGCCAATCGGGCAGCATCAATATCCCGGTCGGCGCGGCGGTTGCCGCGCCCGTCATCGCGCTTATCCTCGGCGCTCTGATCATGGTCGCCCTGGTAAAGGGCGGCTTGATCGCCGGACCCGTGGCCATCGCCACCGCACCGCCGGTCACCCCGACCATCACGCTCACCCTCCAGCCGAGCGGCACTCCGGCGCCGACGCTCACTTTCACCCCGCTGCCGCCGATCGTGATCACCGTTCAGGCGGGAGACACGTGCTCTTTGTACATGTCGGAATACGGGATCACCGATCCCAACCAGATCAAACAGGAGGGCGGGAAATCCGTTAACTGCGACCTTTTGGTCATTGGAGCCACGCTGTATATTCCTCAGCCCACGCCTACTCCGCCTCCGGCTTCGACGGAAACGGCGAACGCGGTGACCCAAACCTACGCCGCCTGCGAGTTCATCCCCTATGAAGTGAAAGACGGCGATACGCTGGCCGGGATCGCCGATATGTACGACGTGTCCATCGAATCCATCAAGCGGTGGAATCCGCAGTATTCCTTCGCCAACGACGTGGTTTTCGTCGGCATGAAACTCAAGATTCCGGTGTGCGAACGCGAACCCACCGCCGGGCCGAGTCCTACCCCGACCACGCCTCCGCCCTATCCGGCGCCCAACCTGCTTACGCCGCGGGACGGGACGATCTTCGGGATGTCGGATAATGAAATCGCGCTGCAATGGGCGGAAGTCGCCGCCCTGCGTGAAAGCGAGGAATACCAGGTGTCGATCCGGGATATCTCGCTCGCCGAAAGCGAGAAGAGCATGTTCTACGTGAAGGAAACCCGGTTGATTGTTCCGGCGGATTTCAAACCGACCGACGGAACGGTGCATATTTTCGAGTGGCGGGTGACCGTGGTTCGTAAAACGGGAACCACCGACGCCGGGAATCCGGTGTACGCCTCGGCCGGCGCCGTGAGCGAGCGTCGCGTATTCGGCTGGGGCGGAACCGGCCTAACCGCCTCGACGCCGGCGGGGTAGCATCCGCTTCGGCGTTTCCCGCACCCGGCCAAAAAGCAACGGTTCATAACAGACGGATGCAGGCTGTCGGCCGGCATCCGTCTTTCTCTCACCGTCCGCATGTTCTTGTTCCTTGTCCTGCATCCGGGCGTGTTCCTGCATGCCTTCCGCGGCATCCGCCGGAGGCGGATGCCGCGGAAGGCGCAAAAGCCAAGCGCTATGGAATGAGGAAATGATGGCGGGGACTCTTCCAGGAGAGGGGCCCTTCTGGTTTGGTTTGCAGACGGCGTTTCCGGACCGGTCCCTTGTGGAATCCGGGACTTGCCGGGGTTGGGCACAGGATCCGAGCGCATGGGTTTGCGGATCGGGGCGTCGTTTACGGTTGATCCATCCCTAATGCAATGCGGATAAAATCATCCCCGCGCATGAATGGCAGGATTCCGTTCTTCGCTTGCTCCTCATCGTAAGCGGTTGTGCCGTCCGGGGGCACTCCGGGGCGCCGGATGGCGACCGGCACGGGATCCGCGGCGTGGATGCCTGTGGCCACCGGGGTCGGATGATCCGCCAGCACCGCGAGGGTAGCCTCGATCCCGGTCTTTTCCACGCCCTCCAAGATCGGTCGAACCAGCCGGTCGTCCAGCATTTCGATGCATTTGATCTTCAATCCCGGATCCTTGGCATGGCCTGCTTCATCCGTGGCTTCCACATGCACATACACCAGGTCGTGATCCCGAAGGGTTTGAAGGCAGGCCGCCGCCTTGCCTTCGTAATTGGTGTCCCACAGGCCGGTCGCCCCTTCCACTCGGATCACGTCCATGCCGGCATAAAGACCCAGGCCCATGATCAGATCGACCGCCGAAATGACGGCGCCGCGGATTCCGAATCGCGTTTGGAGAGTTTCCATCGACGGCTTGCGGCCCGGCGACCAGGGCCAAACCGCATTCGCGGGATCCTTGCCGATGGCGACGCGCCGGCAGTTAACGGGATGATCCTTGAGGATTTTCTCCGCCCGCACCATCAGCGAGCGCACCATTTTTTCCGTAGCCTGCGCCTCGGCGGTTTCGGCCTTGGGCAGTAGGTTCGCGGCTCGTTCCCCGACATGATCATGCGGCGGGGCGCACCTCAGCTTGGGGGACGCGCCGGCGCCCCGCAGGACCATCAGGTGCCGGTATCCGACCCCGGGATGAAGATCCACCGGAATGTCCCCAGTGTCCTCGCCCAACGCCTCCTGGAGGGAACACAAGATCGATCTTGCCTCCGCGGTGGTGATGTGCCCGGCGGAGTGGTTCTTGATCAGACCGTTTTCCATGCAGATGAGATTCAATCGGAATGCCACGTCGTCGCCGCCGAGGGCCACCCCCATGTTGGCGGCCTCAATCACCGCCCGCCCGTTGTAGGTTTTGGCGGGATCGTAGCCGAGCACGCTCAAATTGGCCACTTCGGAGCCTTTGGGGAACCCGTCAGGGATGGTCTGAAAAAGCCCCATCCGCCCCTCCCGGGCGATGCGGTCGATGTGCGGTTTTTTCGCGGCCTGCAATGGGGTTTTCCCGCCGAGCGCCGAGACGGGGTAGTCCGACATCCCGTCTCCCAACACAATTACGGTTCTCATAACATGCCCATCTCCAAAAGCCGGAAGCCCGGCTTTTTCCTGTCTTGGACCGGTGCCGGCGTGTTCGCAGGAAAGAAGTCGTCAGTCCCTAGTTTCGATTTCATCAGCGCCGGCGTTGCTGACGTTCAGGAGGAACCCGCGGGCGTCCAGCTTCCGCTCCCGTGCGGCCGCCAGCATGGCATTCAGGATCTCCGTTTGGCCGCATTCCGCAAACGCAATCACCCCGGGGCCGGCACCCGATAGCGCCGCCGCTGCGCCGGCCTGCGTGGCCGCTTGCAGGATGTCGGCGATGCCGGGCAGGCGGGCCAACCGGTAGGGTTGGTGAAGCCGGTCCTGCATCGCCGCCGCCAACAGGCGGTAATCCGCACTGCGCAGGGCTTCCGCCGTAAGCAGCGCCCGGCCGAGGTTGAACGCGGCGTCGCGATGAGCCACCGTTTCGGGAAGGAAGGACCGCGAATCGGACGTGGGAACCCGCTTTTCCGGGACGACCACGCATACCCGCATCGGCGGCAGTTCATAGCGGCGCCAGAGAACCCCGCTCTCCTCAATCCCTAATACGACCAACCCTCCAGCAAATGCGGCTGCGGCATTGTCGGCATGGGCTTCCAGAGCCAGGCATAGCCGGATCAGGTTCTGGCGCGAGTATGGGAGGCCGAGTGCGGTGTTGGCGGCCATCAGCCCGCCCACGGCTGCCGCCGCGCTGGATCCCATCCCCGAGGCCACCGGAATCCGGTTCAAGCAGTCGACGCTGAATTCCGCCTCCGGCCATCCCGCTTGTTCAAAGACCTGCAACGCGGCCAGCGCCACCCGGTTGCCGCGGTCTTGGGGAAGCAAACCGGCCCCCTCGCCCTTCACCGACACACGCACCCCTCCCGCGGAGTTTGCGATGGTCACCTCGTTCCATAAATCCAGTGCGAGCGCCATGCAGTCAAATCCGGGGCCGAGGTTGGCCGAGGTGGCGGGAATCCGGATCTTGGCGCGCCGGACCGAAGCGGTCATCCGAGGAGGGCTTGCTCCAAATCGCCGAGAACGGGACGCAGCAATTGGATCGACGGCGCCCGTCGGGCGACGATATCGGGGTCCTTTAGCCCATGGCCGGTGCAAACGGCGACCACCGTCTGGCCCTCAAGCGTCAGTGCGCCGGAGCGGACATCGTGAAGCAGGCCGGCCAAACCCGCTGCGGACGCCGGTTCCACCCACAAGCCTTCGCCGGCCAGCGCGGATTGCATCTCCAAGATGGCCTCGTCGCTTTCCGCGATGATCCGGCCGCCGGATTCCTGGGCGGCTTCCAGCGCCTGTTCTCCGCGCGCGGGCTTTCCGATCCGGATGGCGGTGGCGACCGTTTCCGGATTCTCCACCGGATGGCCGAGAACCAGCGGCGCGGATCCTTCGGCTTGAACGCCCAGGATGCGCGGCAATCCGGTGTTCTTCGCCCGATGATACTGCTGAAACCCCATCCAATAGGAGGTGATGTTTCCGGCGTTTCCGACCGGCAGGCAGAACCAATCCGGCGCTTTTCCCAAAGCGTCGCAGATTTCAAAAGCGCCGGTTTTTTGTCCTTCCAGCCGGTAGGGATTAAGCGAATTGACTAGCGCGATGGAATGTTTTTGGCTGATCTGCACCACCAGCGTCAGGGCGTCGTCGAACGATCCTTCGATTTGGATGACTCTGGAACCGTAGGCGATCGCGCCGGCCAGTTTGCCCATCGCCACTTTCCCTTGCGGGATGAGGACGATGCATTGGATCCCCGAGCGGGCGGCGTACGCCGCGGCGGAGGCGGCGGTGTTTCCGGTCGAAGCGCAGATGACGGATTTCACCTTCCGTCCCACGGCCTCGCTGATGGCGACGGTCATGCCCCGGTCTTTGAACGAACCGGTGGGATTCAGCCCTTCGAACTTAGCATACAGCGACACTCCCTTGCCTAATTGCTTCGCCAACCGCGGGAGGGGAATCAGCGGCGTATTCCCTTCGAGCAGCGAGATGACCGGCGCACTTGCGGGAAGATCGATCCATTCCCGGTAGGTAGGGATCACTCCACTCCAAGCCATTGATGTCTCTCCGATGTATCGCAAAATCCCCTGGGCGAATTCTACCATCCTCTTACCGGACCAGACCCTCGGCCGCGGATGGCGGAAGGCTTTCGTCCGCTCGCGCAGATCGCTTCCGTTTATAATGAACCGCCGGGCGGCATACCGGCGTTTCCCCCGGTTGCCATTGACAAGCCCGCTTCGGAGGATTCGTCGCTCCGCGGATCGGGACCGGCCTCCCGCCCGTGAGAAAAACGAAAACATGCCGCGAACGAAAACCATTTCTACCGATAAAAAACCGCTGGCCTTCCTGTTCGGAATCGATTGGAAAGGCCGGCCGGCCGTCCTTTCCTTGCAGGACAGCCTCGACGAATTGGAAGTGTTGTGCCGAACCGCGGGGATGGACGTGGCCGGCCGGGATTTCCAGCGGATCGCTAAACCGGATACCGCCACCCTGATCGGATCCGGCAAGGTGACGGAACTCAAGCGTTGGGTGGAAGAAACCCGGGCCGGAATCGTCGTATTCGACGAAGAGCTTTCTCCCCGTCACCTTCGCGAATTGCAGAAGGAGTTGGGGGACGCGGTTCATGTTCTGGACCGGACGGCATTGATCCTCGACATCTTCGCCCAGCACGCCCATACCCGCGAGGGGTCCTTGCAGGTGGAATTGGCCCAATATGAATATCGTCTTCCGCGCCTGACCCGAGCCTGGACCCACTTGGCCCGGCAAGCCGGGGGCGCGGCGGGCCGCGGCGGAACCGGAGGTGTCGGCTTACGCGGCCCGGGGGAAACCCAGTTGGAAATCGACAAACGGGAAATCGCCCGGAAGATCGTCCATCTGAAAACGGAATTGGAAAACGTCCGCGATCACCGCCTTCGATACCGCAGCCGGAGGAAACGGTCCGGAATCGCGGTGGTGGCGTTGGTCGGGTATACCAACGCCGGAAAAAGCACGCTCCTGAACCGGCTCACCGATGCGGGCGTGTATGTCGCCGACCAGCTGTTTGCGACCCTCGACCCAACAACGCGGCGGGTCCGCCTGCCGGGCGGGAAAACCATTCTGCTGACCGATACGGTCGGATTCATCCAAAAGCTGCCCGCTTCTTTGATCGCCGCGTTCCGCGCCACGCTGGAGGAAATCTCCGAGGCGGACCTCCTTCTGCACGTGGTCGACATCTCGCATCCCAACGCGCGCCAGCAGGTCGATGCCGTCCAGCAAACCCTGCAGGCCCTCGGATTGCGGGATTACCCCGTCATCACGGCGATCAACAAGATCGATCTCCTTCCCGATTTCCGCGATGAGCCGCTGACAAGGTTGTATCCGAACACCGTCATGCTTTCGGCGCTTAACGGAAACGGAATCCCCGCGCTCCTGGAGACGATCGAAAAATCGCTTTACAATCGGATGCGCTATATCCGGGTGAAACTCCCGCTCAACGCCGGACGACTCTTGCACGTGTTTTACAAGGAGGGTTCCGTCGAAAACCTCGTCCACCGGGAGGACGGGATCCTGGTGTCGGGCCGGATCCCCGGTTTTTGCTTGGCGGAATTCCGCGAATACCAGCTTGCCGATCGGCGGAATAAGGAGTAGACGGACGCGCCATGAAACGGCCAACCGCTGTATGCGCAATGGTCCTGCTGTTGTGGGGTTGCCGGGGCCCTGCGCCTCGCGGGGAGGCGGTCGCCGCAAGCATTTCCCCGCAGAGTTCGGATCCGGCGGACACAACCGCCGCCCCGACGAATTCGTTCCCCGTTCCGACCAGGACGACTTTGCCCGAGCCGGAGGAGCGATCGGCCATCCCGCCCTCCCCTTCTCCGACCGATTCCTCCGCCGGCGCCGAATTGGCGTTCGTGGGCGACATCATGCTCGGCCGCTCGATCGGCGATCGGATCCGGCGCGGGGATGCGGTCTTCGCCTCGGTCGAACCCATCCTTCAAGCGGCCGACCTGGCGGTTGGAAACTTGGAATGCGCGATCGGGGAGGACGGCGTTAAAGCGCCGAAATACTACACCTTCCTGGCGCCGCCGGAATCCGCCGCCCTTCTCAAACGCGCCGGGTTCGGTCTGCTGTCGCTGGCCAACAACCACAGTTTTGACTACGGTATCGAGGCGTTCGAGCAAACTATGGCCATGTTGGAATCCAACGGGTTGGCGCATGTGGGAGCGGGATTCAATGACGCCCAGGCGCGGGCGCCGGCGGTGTTCACCGTGGGCGGCTTGCGGCTGGCCTTTCTGGCATACGCCGAAGTGCCCAAGGAGTACACCGGCGGGTTCGATCCGAAAAGCTGGACCGCCGGGCCGGACACCCCCGGAATTTCCTGGGCTGATGACGATAAAATCATCCGCGATCTTGAAGCCGTTTCCCCGGTTTCGGATTTTCTCGTCGTTCTTTTCCATTACGGCGACGAGGGGGTCGATGTGCCCAACCCGCGGCAAATCCAACTATCCCGCCTGGCGATCGATTACGGCGCGGACTTGGTGGTCGGCTCGCATCCGCACGTCCTTCAGGGGGAGGAGGAATACCGAGGGGGGCGGATTTTCTATAGTTTGGGGAACTTCGTCTTCGATGAATTCGACGGCAAGGCGAACCGCAGCGCCATTCTGTGGGTGAAGGTGTACCCCGGCGCACCGGTGGAATACAACCTGATCCGGCTGAATCTCGTCGACGGTATCCCCAGGATGGGGGAATGACTTCCGGTTTTTGCCCGGCCTGGAAAACCGGTCGCACCGCGGCGTCATCCACTCCGGATGGCGGACAACCTTTCCCCCAAGGCAAGAATTTCCCCTAGCATGCCGTCGCTGTCCGCCGACGGCAGGCATCGTGTTAAATTCGATTCGTGTCTTTCAACCCAAGACCATTGCCTGCGGAAGGCGTCCGCTTTCACCCAATAATCCCTTTTCTCCCACGCTTCGGCCGTCCGGTTGACGGACTCGCGGATTTCTTGCAGGCCCTGGATCAGGACCGCCGCCGTTTCTGCCGCGCTGTTTCCTTGGTTTTTTGAGCGAAGAAATTCCCCGATGGCGAGGCTCATTTTTTTCAAGATCGCTTTTCGTTGCCGGGTCGGATTAGTGGTATGGATGACTCTGCCCAAGAAGGTCTCCTGTCGGAAGGGGTGGGAAATGCGGAAGCCGGATACTTGGCAACGGGCGAAATTATACCCGGCCGGCGGCGGTGGACCATGCCCGCCGCTTTGGAGGGATATCCCGATCGTTCGGAACGGGAGGTCCGCACGGCGGCACCTTCCATCGTCCGCCCCCTCTTTTTACGATACAATAACCCGCTCCTTCGTTATCGCTTGCGTCCGGGCCGGAAAAGATCATGGAGAAATCGCGTGGACGAACACGTCAAGGTGGTGGCAAGCAACCGCAAAGCGACGCATGATTACGCCATCCTGGATAGGATCGAGGCGGGCATCGCTTTGTTCGGCAGCGAAATCAAGTCCATCCGCGCCGGACAGATCAATCTGAAGGAGGGATACATCCTCATCGAGGGCCGGCAGGCTTGGCTTCTCGGCGTGCATATCGCTCCCTACGATCCGGCCAGCCTGGCCAACCATGATCCCCTCCGGAAAAAGCGCCTTCTCCTGCACCGCAAAGAGATAATCCGCTTGCAGGAAGCCCAACAACAGAAGGGACTGGCCATCGTTCCGTTGCGGGTATACCTGAAGAAGGGGCTGGCCAAGGTCGAGATCGGCCTTGGGCGCGGGTTGAAGAAATACGATAAACGGCAGGCGATCGCCAAGCGGGACGCGGAACGGGACATGCGCCGGGCGTTGAGCGGACGCGGATAAAAATGTTATAATGCTTGCTACGGGGATGACAGGCTTCGACGGAAGAGGCTGGTCCCGGATGGCAGGCCGAGAGGCGCCGACCTCGAAAAATCAGCGCAACCCTTCAAGTGCCAACCGCACTTACTCTGCTCTTCCTGTTGCGGCTTAACCCGCTACATAGAGCCTGACCCCTAGCGGGGTCACGTTCGCCCCTCCCTACCTCCGGCTGGGAGGGAAGCGGGCGTGAGAAAGCCGGAGTGCCGTTTGCGAATCCGCGGCGCAAGCGAAAGAGGGCTTTCGGGTCCGAGTGGATGGTCGATCGGTTTTCCTTGCCGGGCAGGCAGCCGGTCGACGAGAAAAAATGTCCGGCTAAGCCTGTAGAGGTCCGGTGCCGAGTCTTCTCGGACGCGGGTTCGATTCCCGCCATCTCCACTGATCGTTCGTCGGGAAACGGGAAACCGTTTCCCGTTTGGTTTTTGCCAATAGAGGAAGGACATCCCATGGCAATGCGTTATTGGTTTGGCTCCGTCCTGGTATTGCTTGGAGGCGGGCTGTTCCTCGACCGCCAGTTTCCAGAGTTGGCGTTGGGATCGTGGATCGCACGCTTGTGGCCGTTGGCCATCATTCTGCTGGGAGCGGTTATTCTCCTTACCCGGAGCTCCACTAGGATCGGTGGAATGATTATCGTTTTGGCCGGGGTCCTTCTGCAAATTCTCATGCTTGGTATCCTCGGAGGTGAAGCCTGGGGTTTGGCGGGGCCAATCCTTCTGATCCTGCTGGGCGCGCTGGTGCTGTTGCGCCCGAGGCTTCCCGGTGGCTCCGCTGGAAAAAGCCATGCGCCGTTCCAGCATTTTATAGTCTTCGGCGGTATGGATATCCGCCACCCGTCCGCGGAATTCGACGGCGGTTCGGCGACGGTCCTTTTCGGAGGAATCGATCTAGATTTACGCTCGGCTGTACTGGCGCCGGAAGGAGGGTATTTGGAATTGACAGCGGCGTTCGGCGGAATCGACGTCATCGTTCCGAAAGATTGGCGTTTGGACATCGACGGATTGCCCGTCTTCGGCGGTTGGTCAAACAACACAAATCCCGCTCCCGTTGCGGAAGGACCGGTCCTTACGGTCCGATGTCTGGCAATGTTCGGCGGCGTGGAAATAAAAAATTAATTGGCCCTGCTCAGGCTGTCTACTTTCGTTAATAATTACAAAAAAACGTTGCTTGCGTTTTTGGTTTTATTCGTCATCCCGGCGCCGGCCCTCGCGGAGCGGTGATGCTCGGAGCCGGGATCCAGTGATTTTTGACATTCAATGGCTGCCAGCTAGAATGACCCCGGCATGACAATTACCGGCGGATCAGCTACGCTTTCTCGGCCGGACTCATGTTTTGGCAAGCGGATTGCATCCCAGCAAGTAGATCCAGTAGTCCACATTAGGGCACCCGGCAGACGAGACCTTTAAGATATCGCCCCTCCGGAAAGGTCAATCGCACCGGATGGTCCGAAGGTTGTCCGCAACGGCCGATGATTTGCGCATCCCTCCCGGCGTCGATCGCCGCCGAAAAAACGATTTTCTGAAAAAGATCCTCACTGACAAGCCCGGAACATGAAAATGTCAATAAAATCCCGTTTTTCCTCAATATTCGCATAGCTAACCAATTGATATCCTTATAAGCCCTGGATGCTCTGCGAATATCTTTTTGATTTACTGCGAATTTGGGAGGATCCAAAATGACGAGATCGAAAAGGCGCTTTTCATCTCGGAGTTGTCTCAAAACCTCGAACGCATTGCCTTCCAGAATAGAGTCCTTCCCTGCCGGCATGCCGTTCAGCGCTAATTGGCCAGATGCGATGGACAGCATGGCCGGGGAGGAATCGACGTTAATTACACGCCCGGCCCCTCCGGAATACGCCGCCACGGCGAAAGCTCCGGTATAAGAAAAAACATTTAAAATTTCTCCTCCGCGGGCGAATTGCGAAACCAGGTCGCGGACGAGCATGCGATTATCCCTTTGATCCAGATAGAACCCCGTTTTGTGCCCTTGCCGCAAGTCTACTATGAATTTCCAATTCCCTTCCCGAATGTTTACCGTTTGCGGCGGTTCCGATCCCCACAAGACGCCGGTCGCGGGCGGAAGTCCTTCCTTGCTCCGAACGTCGGCATCGGACCTTTCAAAAATCCCTTGGGTTTTTTCGAACCGTGAAAGAATATTGGTAACCGCGGGTTTGTGTTTTTCAGCCGGCGCGGATAAGAACTGGACGGTGAAGTATCCCCCATACCGGTCGATGACCAGGCCGGGCAGTCCGTCGTTCTCCGCGTTGACCAGGCGGTATCCGTCTGTGTAAGCCTCCAGCGGCCGCCGGAAAGAATCCGCCTCCCGCAGTGCGGCTTCAAAGAAGCTTTCGTCAATGGCGTGATCCCGGTCCCATGTCCAAATCCGTGCTCTGATCTGGGATTCCGGGCTGTATCCGGCTTTGGCAAGCCATGATCCGCCTTGGCTGAGTACGTCGACCGTATCCCCCCTGCCCGGTCCGCCTACGATACGGTCTATCGCTCCGGAAAAAATCCACGGATGCCTCTGGCGTACGGATTTTTCCCGTCCGGCTTTCAAAACCAACCCCGCTTCCGTCAAGCCTGTCTCTCCTTCGAAGAGATCATTTTTTCCAAGGTTTCCTCGTCGAGCGTGGGGATATTCAACTTTTGAGCTTTTTGCAGTTTTGAGCCCGGCGCGTCTCCGACGACCACATAACCGGTTTTCTTTGTTACGCTTTCGGAAACCTTGCCGCCGTGAGATTCGATCCGGCGTTTGGCTTCTTCGCGGGAATACCTGCTGAGAGTTCCGGTGATGACAAACGTTTTACCGGCCAGTGTCTGCGGTGCTGCGGGCGCAGACTCCGGGCGAAACGACGGCCAAATTTCCTTTTTCCGAAATCGCTCCAATAGCCGGCGGTTCGGCTTGCGCGAGAACCAATCCAAAATTTCCTCGGCGAGGTTCGGCCCGACGCCGTCGATTTGCTGAAGCCGATCCGAGGAAGCGTTTCCCAGCGCGGAGACATCCCCGAACTCCCTCGCCAGGTCTCCGGCCAAAACTTCGCCCACGCCCGGAATGCCCAATCCGACGAGCAGGCGGTTCAGCGGGCGTTTTTTTGATGCCGCGATCGACGCCACCAAGTTATCCGCTTTTTTTTCCGCAAATCCTTCGAGCGAAAGCAGGTCCTCGGCGGTTAGATCGTACAATCCCGCCAAATCCTTCACCAAGCCGGATTGGACGAGTTGTTCGACGATTTTTATTCCCAGCCCTTCGATATCCATCGCGGTCCGCGAGGCAAAATGCTCCAGATGGCGGACCAATTGGTCGGGACAGGCGGAATTGATGCAATAATAGGCCACCTCCCCTTCCTCTTTGCGGACTTCTTCCTGGCAGGACGGGCACCGTTTGGGGGGCAAGTAAACCCGCTCCGATCCCGTGCGCGCATCGGGTATGGGGCCGATGACGTAAGGAATCACCTCCCCCGCCCGCTTGATCATCACCCGGTCCCCGATGCGGATGTCGCGCTCACGAATGAAATCGAAGTTGTGAAGGGTGGCCCGGCTGACGGTCACCCCGCCAACAGCGACCGGTTCGAGGACGGCATACGGGGTGAGGACGCCGGTCCGGCCGACGTTTACGCCGATATCCTGGAGCCGGGTGCTGACCTCACGGGCGGCGAACTTATAGGCGATGGCGCCCCGGGGATCCTTGCCGACATACCCTAGCCGGTCGGCCAACGCCAGATCGTCGAGTTTCACCACCAATCCGTCGGTTTCGAATTTAAAGGAATTCCTACGCTCCTCGAAGGATCCGCAAATGCGGATCGCTTCCTCAATGGTCGCCGCCCGCTCTGCCATGGCGGGTACGGGAAAGCCCAATTCCTTCAGCACAGCCAGGGTTTGGATTTGGGTCGCGGGCCGGTTCGCCCCCTCCCACACGAGAACGGAATAACACAACACGTCGATCGGCCGCCGCGCCGTCAGGCTGGAATCCAATTGGCGCAAAGCCCCGGCCGCCGCATTGCGTGGATTGACATACACCTTTTCCCCCTCGCGGGCCAATCTTTCGTTCAAGGCCTCGAATTCGGCGACCGGTATGAACGCTTCCCCCCGAACCACCAACCGCCGCGGCGGGATGCGGCGTACGTGCGGATCCGCGGGGATTCGCAGCGGCAAGGACCGGATGGTCCGCAGGTTCGGGGTGATGTCCTCCCCCTCCAGGCCGTCGCCCCGGGTCGCCCCCAACCGGAACACGCCCTCGTTGTAGTGAAGGATCACGGTCAGCCCGTCGATTTTCGGTTCGATCACAAAGCCGGCGCGGGCTACATCGGGTGACAGCTTCATGATCCGGTCGAACCAGCCGCGAAGATCATCGGGGTGGAACGCGTTTCCGAGACTCAATACCGGATGGGGATGGGCGGTGCGGTTGAATTTTTCCGAGACGGATCCGCCAACTCGTTGGGTCGGCGAATCGGGGGTTTTTAATTCAGGGTATCGCGCCTCGAGGGCGGTTAATTCGCGCATCATCGCGTCGTATTCGGCGTCGCTGATAACGGGAGAATCCATCACATGATACTGGTAGGAATGATATTGGATGCGCCGCTTCAACTCTTCCAGCCGCTGGGACGCGTTGGTGGGGTCCATGCCGGGTTATCCTGACGCCTCCTGATACACGGAAAACGGGGGGAATACGGTATAATTCTACTCCAGTCCTTGGACAAACCAGGATTCCTCAAGGGAGATAATCCGGAGTGAGGAAAACGGCAATCCACCCCCTTTTTTCGGAGTAACATAAGAAAACGGCTCTTCGAACTGCGTTTTTTCACCTTCCTCCGTAAAGGAGAGGCGTTGAAGCTATCCGTCCAGTCTTTGTCGAAAATCTTTGAACACAGCCACCGTGAATCCACCCTTGCGCTGGAGGATCTTACCTTTGACGTGAAGGCCGGGGAGTTCTTATGCCTGCTGGGTCCTTCCGGCTGCGGAAAAACGACGCTGTTGCACATCATCGCCGGGTTGGAACAGGCGGATTCCGGCAGTGTCCTGCTGGACGGCAAGCTCATCACCGGCCCCGGCCGCGACCGAGTGGTTATTTTTCAGGAGCCGGCGCTATTTCCCTGGCTTAACGTGATGGACAACGTCTCCTTCGGGTTGGATTGCGCGGGTATACCGAAAAAGGACCAACCGAAGAAGGCTTTGGAATATCTGCGCTTGGTGGGGCTGAACAGTTTCCGCAAAGCCTACACCCATGAACTCTCCGGAGGCATGAAGCAAAGGGTGGCGCTGGCCAGGGCGCTGGCCTTGGAGCCGGACGTCCTCCTGATGGATGAGCCGTTCGCGGCCCTCGACGCCCAGACCCGGGACATGTTGCATACGGAACTGCAGGAAATCTGGCAGAAAACGGGAACCACCATCCTTTTCGTCACCCACAACGTACGCGAAGCCTTCGTCCTTGGGGACCGCGTGTTGTTGCTTTCGGCGCGGCCTGGACGGTTGAAAAAGGTCTTTAAATGCGAGCTGCCCCGTCCGCGACATATCGAAGATTTCGCGCTGGTGGAGGCGGTGCGGGAGGTGCTTTCCGATCTGCGGGAAGAAGTCCTTGCGGCCAAGCAAAAGGAACAGGACCATGAAAACCTGGTTGGTTAGGATCCTGTTTTTCGGACTGCTGATCGTTGTCTGGGAAGCCGTGGTTCGGCTGGGCATTTGGCCCAAGTACATCATTCCGTCTTTCTACGATGTTCTCCGTTCCATCTGGACCGGCTTTGTGGACGGAACCTTTCCCAGGGCTATTCTCTACAGCCTATGGAGGCTGGCCGCGGGCTACGGGATTTCCCTTCTTGTTGGAATAACGCTTGGGATGTTGATCGGACGGATTCCGATCATCCAGCAGACCGTCGGGTCGGTCATCCTGGGATTGCAGGCGCTGCCCAGCGTGTGTTGGCTGCCCCTGGCTTTGTTATGGTTCGGCTTGTCGGAAAGGGCGATCATCTTCGTGGTCATCATGGGAGCCCTGCTGTCCATCTCCCTCTCGACCGCCGACGGGATTCGCAACACCCCCCCGCTGTTCCTTCAGGCGGCGAAAACCATGGGAGCCGCCGGCATCAGGCTGTATTCGCAGGTGATCCTGCCGGCGGCGTTCCCATCGATCATCTCGGGCATGAAATTGGGGTGGTCGTTTGCCTGGCGCTCCCTGATGGCGGGCGAACTGCTGTACTACGGCGGGAAGGCCAGCCTCGGCCATCTGCTTACGATGGGCCGCGAATTGAACGACATGGCGCAGGTGATCTCGGTCATGATCATCATCGTCGCCATCGGATTGTTGGTCGACTTTCTCGTGTTTGCGCCCTTCGAGCGGCGCATCCGCGAACGGTGGGGCCTGCGGTCGATCCGCTGATCCCCCGTCCGGACGGCTTCGTCAGCGGATCTCGGGTTCCAGGATCCCGTAGGCCCCGTCCCTTCTCCGGTATACCACGTTGATTCCCCCGCTGCGCACGTTCTGGAAGAGGAAAAATTCCTCGTGTCCCAGCATGTGCATTTGCTCGATCGCCTCCGTTTCGCTCATCGGCTCGAGCGCGAAGCGCTTCCGGCGGACGACGACTTGGTCTTTGTCCGGCTCGTCCTCGACGTGGTCGGCGATTCCGGTTTTCACAGGGCCACCCTCTCCGCGGACGCGCATCCGCCGGCCTTTGTATTTTTCCATCTGACGGTGGAGTTTGTCGAGGGCCGCATCCACGGACGCGTAAATGTCGTTGCTCCGCTCCTCGGCCCGCAACAGTAAGTCCCTTCCCCGGATGGTCAGCTGGGCGACGTGCTTGTCGTTCTCGCTGCGCACGCCCCGGTCGTATTTCAATTCCGCCCTGGCCTCGTCGATATTGTCCAGAAAGCGGCTCAGCTTATTAATCTTCTTCTCCACGTACTCCTGAAGGTGCGGGGTCATTTCCATTTCGGTGGTGTTGACAAGGATTTGGATGGTCATTGTCTTCCTCCAATTGAGAATGGTTTCAGGATTCCCTCCCTGCGGCGGGCAGGACGGCGCGTGCCAAAGTCAGCGCTGCCACTGCGGCGGCGCCTGCCTTGCGCAATGCCGCCGCGCAGCTATCCAGGGTCGCCCCCGTGGTGCAGACGTCGTCGACCAGGAGAATCCTCCGCCCCGCCACTTCGGCGGCGCGGAAGGCCTCGGCCACGTTCTCCCGGCGCTCTCCGAGCGACAATCCCACTTGGCTTTGTGTCTCGCGGACTCGGACAAGGTTTTTTTCGCCCAGCGGAATGACCGACCGTCGCGCGATCGCCCCGGCCAGCAAAAGCGACTGGTTGTATCCGCGCTGGATTTGACGGCGTTTCCCCAGCGGCACAGGAAGGATCAGATCGAATTCCCAGGACGGCGGAGACCAATGGGGGTAGGCGAGTTTGACCAACTCCGCAGCCAGGGAGCGGTCCGCATCATATTTCAAGGCATGCAGCGCTTTCCGCAGCGGTCCCGAGAAGGCTGCCGCCGACCGGACGAAGTCAAGCCGGGTTCGGTCGATGCAGCGGTGCGTCGGCGGGATCGGCTCAGGAAGGCCGCACCATGGGCAACGGCGCGAATCGATCCAGTCGATCCCGGCGGCGCAGGCGGCGCAAATTCGGGGGCCGAGCGATCGGCAATATACGCATTGGGGGGGGAAAAAAAGGTCAAGCAGGAAGGATTGTAGCGAGCGGTCGTTTTCCTCGAGCCTCGGGAACCTTCTCCGCATGATCCGGGCGCCCATTAGCCTCCACCGAAGAACATCTTCCCGACCGGCGACGTGAACAGGATCAATCCCGCAGGACCCAGGAGCACGATCAGGATCGACGGGAAGATCAGGAACACGAGCGGAATCATCATCTTCACGGGGGCTTGACGGGCCTTCTCTTCGGCGCGCTGCCTTCGGCGCATGCGCATTTGGTCGGCTTGGATCCGTAATACCCGCGACATGCTGACGCCCAACTGTTCGGATTGGATCACGGCCGCGACGAAGCTCGTCATTTCGGAGATGCCGATCCGTTCGGCCATGTCCCGCAAGGCGTCGCGGCGGAGTTTTCCCAGGCGGATTTCCTGAATCACCCGGCCTAATGCCATGCTCAACTCGTTCTCCCATTCCTCGGTCACCTTCGACATGGCGGAATCGAATCCCAGGCCGGCTTCGACGCAGATGGTCAGCAGGTCCAAGGCGTCCGGCATCGCCTTGCGGACATTCTCCTGGCGGCGCGCGATTCGGCTGTCCAGATACAGCCGCGGGAAGAAGTATCCGAACACCAAGCCGAAGATCACCAAGCCGATCGCGATGAACCACTGCGGCCGCCAGGTGCCGAACAGGAACAGGAAGGACAAGACCCCCCCAAACAGGACTGCGAAGACGATCTGCATCGACCAGTAGACCGGAGCTTCGACTCCCCACGGATTGCCGGCCAAATCGAGTTTTTTCTGGATGGTCTGGATGTTGGCGGCCGGCGTAAACCGGACGATGAGATCGCTGATCCCTTTGAGGATGGGCAGGATCACCCGCTCGTGAAACGGCTGCTGCAGCTCGATTTCTTCCAGGCTGATCGGCACTTCCCGTCCGGCGTATTCCGACAACCGGGCGTCCAGCGGGGTTTGGTCCTTGGGCATCTTGACCGCCGCATACACCAGCGCGGCGGCCCCGATGACAACAATCCCGATGAAAACGGCGATAAGCATGATGGCCTGTTAAATCTCGATCGACACGATTTTCCGGACGGCGACGAACCCTCCAACGATCAGAAGTCCGCCGCAGATCACCATCGGGATCCCGCAGGCGCGGGATTCCGGCGCAAAAAATTTTCCGATGTAGGATGGATTGTAGAGGTAGAGGAATCCTCCCAAACCGAACGGAAGGAACCCGATCAGATACCCCGTAATCGACTGCTGGGCTGTCAACACGCGGATTTCGCCTTTGATCCGGACCCGTTCGCGGATGGTGTGCGAGATCGTGTCTAGAATTTCCGCCAGGTTGCCGCCGACCTCGCGCTGGATGTTGATCGCCGTGATGATCAGCTTCAGGTCGGGGCTGTTCATCCGGCGCAGGAGGTTTTCCAGCGCCACGTCCAGGGTAAGGCCGATCTGGACTTCCTGGACGACGCGGCGGATCTCCACTGACATGGGGGACGGCATCTCCTTGGCGACGGATTCCAGCGCCTGGATCACGGAATAGCCGGCCCTGAGGCTGTTGACGCTGAGGTTCAGCATGTCCGCCATTTGGGCTTCGAATTGATGCAGCCGCCCGCTTTGTTTTTGCTTGATGTAGAAACCGGGAAGGAAGAATCCGATCACCGCGCCGACGGGGGCCAACAGGATGCTCTTAAAGAGGAGGAATGCGATCGCCCCCATCCCGATGGTGGCGATGACGATCAGGGCGATGTATTCCGTCGGCCTCAGTTTCAGATCCGCCCGGGCGATGTCCTTGGAGATGCCTTCAAACCAATCTGAATGTGAAAAGTTCTTTTCCAGGTAATCCGCCACCGGACTGCTTCGTTGTTTATCTTCTTTGGTGGGCTCATTTTCCTCAACCGGTACGGTGAATTCCGTATAGCGGCTCAGCCGTTCTTCCACCGAGGTGTCGCCGGAACCCAGGAAGGCAAACACCAGCAGGATGACGGCGACGGCGACAAAGATGATGGAAATCAACGCTGGGGACATGAGATGACTCCGGGGGAGATCAATAGCGCATGCGTTCCCCGATGCCGAAGACCGACGCGGGCAGGTGAATCCCTGAGGCTTCGATCCGGTCCATGAACTTCGGACGCAGCCCCGTCGGCCGCAGGCGCCCAACCACCCTGCCCGATTCAATCCCGGTCTGCTCGAAGACGAACAGGTCCGTCATGGTGATGACGTCGCCTTCCATTCCCTGCACCTCCGTGATGTAGGTCACGTGGCGGGAACCGTCGCGAAGGCGCTCCTGGTGCACGACCATGTTGATGGCCGAGGCGATTTGCTCGCGGATGGCGCGGGACGGCAGATCCATACCCGCCATCATGACCATCGTCTCCAAGCGCGAGAGCGTGTCGCGCGGGCTGTTAGAGTGCAGGGTGGTCATCGAGCCGTCGTGGCCGGTGTTCATCGCCTGGAGCATGTCAAGGGCCGCGTCGTCGCGGACCTCCCCGACGACGATCCGCTCGGGACGCATCCGCAACGCGTTGATCACCAGGTCGCGGATGGTCACTTCGCCGCGCCCTTCAATGTTCGGCGGGCGGGATTCCAGCGAGACGACGTGTTCCTGGCGCAGTTGAAGCTCGGCCGCGTTCTCAATGGTGATGATCCGCTCGTCGGAGGGGATGAACTGGGAAATGATGTTGAGCAATGTGGTCTTCCCCGAACCGGTGCCTCCGGAGATGACGATGTTCATCCGGGCGATAACGCAAGCCTTCAGGAACTCCACCGCTTCGGCGGTGATGGTTCCGAAGCTGATCAGGTTCTCGATGGTGATCGGGATCTTGGCGAATTTCCGGATGGTGAGGATCGGGCCGACCAGCGAAATGGGCGGAATGACCGCGTTGACGCGGGAACCGTCGGGCAGACGGGCGTCTACGTACGGGCTGGATTCGTCGATCCGGCGGCCGAGCGGGGAGACAATCCGGTCGATGATCCGCATCACGTGGTCGTCGCTCTCGAAGCTCACCGGGACCCGTTCGATTTTCCCTTTGCGCTCGACGAACACGTTCTTGGATCCGTTCACCATGATTTCGGTCACGGCCTCTTCGGCCAACAGCGGTTCCAGCGGGCCGAAACCGAGGATTTCCGCCACGATCGCCTCAAACAGCCGTTTTTTTTCCGCGCGGGAGAGGGCAATGCTCTCCTCCGCAAGGATGTTTTCGAATAGCTCCTCAATCGTCCGGCGCACTTCGGCCGTCCGGTTGACGTCCATGGAGGGATCCAATTCCCCCAGGAGTTTGTTCTGCACCCGGGTTTTCAGGTCGAAATACGCGTCGCGAGTGCCCGTTTGTGCGGCCGCCTGGGTGGTGGGACGGCGCGACCGCAATTCCGCCAAGCGCGAAGCGCTAAGGTCCTCTTGCTGCGGAGTCTGCGCTTGCCCTTGTTCGATTCTGCGAAGCAGCGACACGGTGCCACTTCCTTTCTACAGGAATACCCCCGGCACGGCTTACCGGACTTTGCCGACCGCCGCCGGTTTCCTTTCTTCCACGCCGGCCTGGGCGATCTCCGCCAGCCGGGTTTTCACCGCCTGGGCCATTTCCAGCACGGCGCGGGCGATGGGCTTGGTGCGGTCCGCCAGGATGAACGGCTCGCCGTTGTTTGTGGACAGGGGGACGACTCTGTCGTCCAGGGGGATTTGGGCGACTATCGGCTGCTTTAATAGATCCGCAACCTTCTCCGCCGAGATCCCGAAGCGTTTGTCCATGCGATTCATGATCAGGACCATCTTCTGCGGCGTCAGGTTTAGCGCCTCGCCCAGATCGAAGAACATCCTCAGGTTCTTGATGGTGGGAAGGTCGGGGGCGCCGATGAGAACCACCACGTCGCTGGCGTCGATCGCCCCGATCGTAGCCTCGTTGAGTGCCGAAGCAGTGTCGACCACGACGTACTGAAACACGTTCGCGAGAAAGCGGATCACCTTGCTGATCTGGGCTCCCTGGACGCCTTCCGCCTGTTCGGGGCGGGCCGGCGCCGCGATCACCTTCATCCCGGAGGGATGATGGATGGCGATGCGTTCCACCAGGTCGTTGTCCAGATCCCCCGCCTGCTCCACCAGGTCGATCAGGCTGTTGCGGGTTTGCAGGTTTAGGCAGGCGGCCACGTCTCCGAACTGCAGAGCGGCGTCGACGACCACCGTCGGAGTGTCCGCGGTGTTCAGCGCCAGCGCCAGGTTGGTGGACACCATCGTCCGCCCCACCCCGCCCCGCGGGCTGTACACGACGACCACCTTGCCGTGCAGGCCGTGCGGGGAGGCGATGTTGACCGGCGCTCCGGGCGTGGCCGCCACAGGCGATATGCTCGGCTGGGCCAGCGCTCGCTGGCCCACCTTGCGGATCGTGCTGACCAATTCGTCGGCGGACGGGGGTTTGGGGAGAAAATCCCGCGCTCCGGCCAGCATCGCCCGGCGCATGTAGTCCGGCTCGTTTTGGACGGAGAGGATGACGATCTGAGTGTTGGGGAGATCCTTCAGCAGCGCCTCGGTCGCCGAGATGCCGTCCATGTCGGGCATGTTGATGTCCATGATGACGACATGCGGCGTGGTATCGCGCGCCAGGGTGAGGGCTTCTTTGCCGGTGCGGGCTCCGCCCACAACCTCCATATCCCGCTCGAACTGCAACAAGCGGCGGATATTCTCCCGGGTTTCGGCGATATCATCGACGATGAGAACGCGGATTTTATCGGCCACTCGCAGTTACCTTGCTTCCACGTCGTTGCCCAGCAGATAGCTGAACGGATTTTCGATCCGCGGGACCGTCCCGTACGAAAGTGTGTTCGGAAGCTCGATTTTGAAATCCGTCATCAAGCGTTCCAAATCCATCGATTCGACGCTGATTACGGAGGTGTCGCCCGCGGAACGCAGGGCGTAGGTCAGGTCCGCATAGAGCCGCATCACGAAATTAACCGCCAGCGCCTCGTCCGGCGTGACCTCGATCACCAGGATGTCTGGCGTGCTCGAAGGAACCGCGGCCGCGGCGCCTCCTCCCGCAGCGGGAGTTGCGGCGGCGACAGGCCGACTCACCGTTCCGACGCTCAGCACCCGGGCATCCGAAACGATTACTGCGCTGACCAAGCGCGGACGCTGGGGTTCGATGGGCGTGTAATACGTCGCCAGAAGAATGTCGCTGAGAGGTGATTCCTTGAAAATCTTGCCGCTTTGAATCTGGGTGAAGGTGATCTTTCCTTCCGAGTCGATCCCCACCAGCAGAACGTTGTTCGGCATTTCAGTCTGGAATTCCTTATCCAGGCTGATAAACCGCATCGAGGCGATGATCATGATGTGGTCGCCGTTGCCGATGGCGTAGGCGACCCCGGTCAGACGGTTCATCGGGACGGCGATCGCCACCTTCCCGGGGGTGATCTTCAAAGCCGTCGCGGATGCGGTGTCGGACACGGCCGCGCCGCTCTCCACCACCTGAGAGGAGAAGATCGGTTCGCCGCGGCGGAGGTCGATCCGCGCCCGCTTGCCGACCACGGCGGACATATCCGTGACCAAGCCCGGCAACGGCATATCCCGCGGCCATGGCCCTTCCACCAAGCTGTCGGCGGTTATCGTAGAGCCCGCCGGTATGTCTTGGGCGACGAAGATGATCGTGTAGGGACTCAGTTCGGGCGTCGGCGTGGGTTTTTGTGTTCCGGGAAATCCCTGTAAAAGGATATAGACCACCCCGGCGACGACAAAAATAACCAGGGCAAGGATCAACAACATCCTTCGTCTCATTTGGACCTCCAGGTGGATAGGCGCCGAATGTTTGCTATCATACTAATAATATGACAAAAGTCAAGGAGAGGCGTAAAAAAACAGTATATTTTTTGATTGCGGATAATATTACTCCGAAATAAATTGAGCCCCGAAAAACGGGGCTCAATTTTCCGGTCTGCTATCGGTCGCTAGATCGCGCTGATGATCTGGCTGAAGACGTTGCCGATGGCGGGACCGAGGACCGAAAGGATAATAATAATCACGATGGCAACCAACACCAAAATCAATGCATACTCGACCAAACCTTGCCCTTTCTTCTGCAATTTCTTTAGCATGGCTTTCACCTCCTTTCCTAGAAAATGGATCTGGTTTTTTCCATTATACCTTCCCCGGTTTGGAAGGTAAATTGCGGAATACTTGCCGAGGGCGCTATTCGGCGGCTTGTGGCGGAGAATACTCTTTCTCTGCGAGAAAGACTTTAGTACTAGATGAACGAAAGCATCCCTCGGGAAAGTCGCAATTCCCGAAACAAACGTCGGAAGTATGCCGAGATCGATTTCTTGATTTTCCGGAATTGTCGATACCGGCCGGCAAAGCCAGCGGTATTAATAACAACCGGTCGAAATATTTCCGGTGTTTTAGATCGCAAAACCACTGGGGCGCGCGCCTTCTTGCCCGCCGCGGCGGGATGTTTATTCTCCCGCGGGAAGTTCGATCGCGGTGTATGTGCCCTGCCCCGCCTGGGATGCGTAATCGAACGACCCACCCAGCATTTCCACCCTCTCCCGCAACGACTTTAAACCATGCGGATCTTCCTCTCCGCTGCTTTTTTCTTCCAGGATTTTCCCGTCGTTTTCCAAAACCGTCTTCACCCGCACGTCGTCCAGATCCACCGAGACTTTGATTTTTCCCGCCTCGGCCTCATCGCGGGCCAGGGCTACCAATTCCTGGATCGCCCGGAACGTAACCACTTCAATGTGGCTCGGCATCCGGCGTTCGGTTCCCGTGAACACGAAGGTTATCTCCTGTTGTCCCTGTTCTTTGATGCTGTCCAGATACTTTCTCAACGTCGGGACAAGCCCTAGATCGTCGAGCATCATTGGACGCAGTTCGAAAATGTAATTGCGGACCCTCTGGAAGGCGGAGTTGGCGGTGGCTTTCAGGTTGTTCAGTTCCTCTTTGGCGCGGACCGGATCCATTTCGAACAGCCGCGCGGCAATTTCCGCCTGGAGGATGAAGTTGGATAGGACTTGCGCCGGTCCGTCGTGCATCTGCCGCGAAAGCCGCTTGCGCTCCTCCTCCTGGGCTTCCACCACCCGGACGACGACCGATTTCGGCGCCGGGCCGGCGGCCGCATCCGGCTGGCTGATCCGCAGGGTTTCGTGGATTTTTTCAAGGAAGGAAGCGAATTGGTCGAGGACCCCTTGCTGGGCTTGCAGGCGCTCCAGTTGTCCGCTCATGGCGAACAGGCGTTGTTGGGTGTCCATCGAGGATTCATACGCCTTGCGGATGTCCTCCCGGGGCACGGAATCGAAGGAGGATTGGATCTGCTTCAGCCGCATGGCCTCGGAAGCCTGCCGCATCTTCATTTTTTCTACTTCGCTGCGGCTTTGACTTATCAGCGACCGGATTTCTTTCGACTGGGTTTTTATCTCGTCCAATTGCGATCCGATCAAGGGGACGAGATCGTCTACGGACAGGGTTTCTTTTTCCAGATCCGCGGGCTCCGGGGTTTTGGACTCTTTCGTCATGGGCGGCCCTGATCATTCCTCTTTGGAGAACGGTAGGGAGGATGGTTCCGATGTTTCGTTTCCTTCCGGGAGGCGGATCCACCCGTGCTTTAGCGCGTAGACCACGGCTTGGGTCCGGTCGCTGGCGCCGATCTTCCGCAGCAGCGAAGTGAGGTGGTTTTTAACCGTTTGCTCGCTGATTCCCAGCAGGTATCCGATTTGTTTGTTGGTCAATCCGCGTGCCACCAGGTTGAGGATCTCGGATTCCCGTTGGGTCAAGGGGGCGAAAAGATCCTCGGAACCGGTTTCCGTCTTGAGCCCGGCCATCTGATCGTCCAACCAGGCCTGCTTTTCCTTGGCGTCCATGATCCGGCCCTCGTACACCCATTTTCCCGAGGCGACGATCCGGATGATTTCCGCCAGCTGTTCATGTTCGATGTCCTTGGAGCAATACGCCCGGGCGCCCGCTCGAAAGGCGTGCAGCGGCTGCTCGCAATCCGTGTAGCCCGTCAGGAGGACGATTTTTATGTCGGGCATCTCGGATCCCGCCCGCCGGGCGATCTGCAGGCCGTTTTCATCCGGGAGATTGACGTCGAGGATCGCAACGTCCGGACGGGTGTTGCGGAGCAAGTCCAGCCCGTCGTGTCCGTTTCCGGCTTCGCCCACGATGGTCAAATCCGAAAAAGACGTGATGGCTTTCTTCACGCCCTCGCGGTAAAGCGGATGATCGTCGATGAGTACGATTCTAATATCGGTCATGGAACTCCCGCACGAAAGTATAGCATTACCCCTGTGGCTTGGCAAACATGCGGGCGAATCCGCGGCCCCTCCGCTCTGCGCCTCACCATGCGCAAGCCTCCCGCCAGAGGTAAATCCGAGTGCGCCGGCTTGATTCCGCCGCGGGAATTCCGCCGGAAAACCCCTCCAACGGCGTGCAGGAGTCCAATTCACCGGGGTAAAAATCCGGCATGGTCATCAGCAGATCGGCCTCCCCCCGTTCCAGGTATTCGCGGAGGCTGATCTTCCCCGCCAGAAGGTTCACGGCGCCCAGGTCGGTCACCCCCCCCAAGTCCAGGATTCTCCTGCCGCCGAAGAATCCCAGCGCGCCGATATCGTGGGCGGCCACCACCGTTTCCGGCGGCATGTGGTCGCGGATCCAGACCGATGCCGCGACCATTTCGGATTCGATCAGGCGGACGTCTTCCGCGAATTGTCCGGCGCCGATCCATAAGAAGGCGGCCGCCAGTCCCGCCGCGCTGATCGACAGCGTGCGAACGGCAATCCGTCCGGCTCCCGCGGAGGAGTGTTTTTTCCATAAGCGGTGGCCTCCAACTGTGCCGTACGCGATCAGGACCGGAAGGACGGGGATGAAATAGCGCCCGTGCTGGTAGGTCGCCGGAAGCTGCACGGCATACAGGGCGAGATGGGCAACCGCCCAGAGCAAAGGCAACCCCCACACCGCCCCGCGCCCGCGGAGCACTCCCAGCGCCCCGCTCGGCAGGAAGAATGCCAGGACGGCGATCGGCCCCGCGAGCAGCGGGATCCACGGCTGCAGCAAACGGATCAGGATCGTGGTCGAGGTCAAAGATGTATATTCCACGGTTTTTACGAAATAGGTGTTCGGCAGCATGCGTCCGTTCAGGGAATACTCCAAGGCCGCGTATAGAAAAATCGGCATCGCCGCGCCCGCCAGGTAACCCGCCGCCTTCCCGGCCGAAACCGGCCGCCATTGGATCGCCGCGGCGAGCCCTGCCAGTCCGGTAAGCAGAAGCGCCTCCGGCCGAATCCATACGCCCATGCCCGAAAGCGCACCCATCGCCGCAGCCGCCAGCGGGAATTGGGATTGTCCGCCCCGGTCATCATGCACCGGAAAGAAAAGGAAAAGGATTGCGGAAATCCAGGTGCAAAACAGGACGGTTTCCATTCCGGACAGCGCCGCCCATACCAGGTGCCATTCCGCCAAGCAGAAAAAAAACGCCAAACGGGAGGCTCCGCGGTCGATTCGTCGGATCCACAGCCCGATCAGTCCGGCGTTGGCGGCCAGCAGAACGATGCCCAACACACTGCTCCAGACTTTGGGCGGCAGGGAAAACCAAAATGCGGGAACCTGCAAAAGAGTCCACAAAGGCGAAGTGGATCCTGCGGACTGCGGCCCGCCGGCGTAGGACCACCCCAAGCCTCCGGCCAGGGAACGGGCATAGGTTTGGTGAATCCACGCGTCATCCAGCGGAAATCCGGATACCCCGCCGGCTTGTTCCCGAACTAGGAACAAGGCCGGCCCGGCCAACCAGAGGCATCCCCAAGCCGCGACGCGCAAAAGGCGCTTCATGAATCCGTTCCCGGAGCGGCGGGGATCACTTCAAACCACACATACTCCATGCCGTCGTACTCCAAGCTGAAAATCCGCCTCAGCCGCGGATGCGAGTCCGTACCCCGGTACAGGGACTGCAGTCCTTCCGGAGCGTTTCCGTCCAACACGACAAAACGGACTCCATATCGGTCGGCGGCTTCGAGAAGCATTGTGGAATCCCCTGCCGGCACCGGTAGGCCCGGATACCCCGTCCGAACATAGAAGCACGGCGGATTGTTGACCATGAACCGGATGGTTCCGGGCGGCACCGGTTCCAAGCGGGAGACACCCATTACGTATTGGACGTTCAATCCATCCCAAGCGGACCCTCCGGACGCCGAGCCGACCACGCGGCTGTAATAGATGAATGCGCTGGCAGAAAGCGCCAAACCGGCCATGCCGGCTCCCAGGAAAGCGCGTGCGGAAACCGCTTCCCATTTCCTCCAGCGAATCAGCCGTTCGACAACGTCCTCCAAACCCAACGCCGCCGCCGCCGCCGCCGCCGGAATCAGCGCCGCAGATGAATGGAGAAAACCGCCGCGCGACCCTTGGAACGGATATACCGCGGTCATCAGGAAAAAAAGAATCAGCAGATAACCGGCAGCGGTCCGGATTTCGGATTTGCGCCTGAGGAGATACGCACCCCAGGCCATTAGCGGGAACAAAAAAACCAAGCCGAGTACGAAAACCGTCGTGGTCAGGTTGGCCTGAAACGCCTCCCAGCGCGCGGCCAGCATATCCTCCAAGCCGGCGGAGAGGAATCGCTCCAGGGTGAGATCGGCGGAGGGGTATCGGAAAAGGTCGTTGTATTCGTTGAGGAAAAACGCCTTTCCCGTGCCGGGAGGAAACGGGCTTCCCCATACCCGCAGGTTGCGGAGATACCAGATTCCGCTGGTGAGGAAATACCCGGCCGCTAGAAGACAGGTCCGGCCGGCGCGGGCCGGGTAGGAAAAGCAACCGTCTGCCAGGATTAGGATGGCGGCCACTCCCAACAAGAGGATGCCGTCCGCTCGGGCAAGATGCGCCAATCCGCACAGTGCGCCGATCAGAAAAACACGCCGGCGGGTTTGCGATCGGCCTGACCGGGCGGCCAGCAGGAGGGTCAAACCTCCAATCCACGCATAAATCAGAAAACTCTCGGTATTCAACCAGTAGACGGTGTAGAAACCCGAACCGATCGCGAAAAAACCGGCGAGGATGCCGACCCGGAAAGAACCGGTCAACTGCTTGCCCGTGAGGAAGGCCAGCCAGGGGAAGGATACGGCGAGAAGCAACAACGGCGCCTGGGCTTGCCGGAAGCCCTCCCCCAACAATCCCATCCCCGCCGCCGCGACGAATGAAGCGAGCGGCATCCAGTATTGGTAGGCGGGGTAAGGAATCTCAGCCTCCTCATCCAAGTAGTTCCATAAAAAAAACTCCTGCCAACCCGTTCCGCGGACGAGGTTCACGCCGCCGCTGTAGTAGTAGCAGGCATCCATCGTTCCGGGCCGGCGGATGAAGAAGGCTTCCATCCACGCCGCCGCCGAAGCCGTCAGCAGAAGCAGGAGCAAGAGGAACCCGCGCCACGCGGAGGCCGATCGGGTTTGGGGGGTCATGGCCGGGGAGGTTCAGCCTCCGGGCAAGACGAGGATGACGGCTTTATCGTCCTGATACAAAACCGTCCATCCCTCAGAAAGTAGAACCTGCCGGATCGGGGCGGTGACTTCGACAAACACTACTTCAATCCGCCATTGTTCCATGATCTCGCGCCAGCCTTCCCGCGCATGAATGACCGTGAGGTATTGACTCAGGATTTCGTCATCGTAGAGGTCCGTCCTGCCGTCCACAAACACCGGGATTCCGGGCAGATACCACAACAGATAAGAACCGAAGTTGTAGGAATTGAACATCCTGCCTTGCACCGGATTTTCCGCCAAATAGGAGACGGCGTCAACCGGCACCTGCCGGCGGATGGCCGTTTGGATGGATTCCGGTGAAAGCGATGCGGCTCCGAGAAACAGAACCGCGACGGTCAGGCAGGCGGCCGCCGCGATGTGGACGGCGGACTGCAGTTTCGATACGGCATGGTCCGGATCCCAGCCTGGGAAAAGACGGTCCACGATGGGCTGGGCGTATTTCATGATGACGGCCGGAGCGACGATGGAAAGCAAATTGGTGTTCCGCCAGGCCAGAAAACCCATATAGCCGATAAACGCGAGGAAACAAAAATCGCGGACATCCATCTTCTCGGGGGAGAAAACGACCGCGGCCCACGCCGCAAAAAAGAGGATCAGGAACAGCTGGGCTTCCAGGTAATGGAAATCGGGCGACTGCCATTCCTGGATGAATCTCTGTAGGAATTGGATCGATACGGTCTTAAACGGGTAGGCGAGGATGGTTATTCCATGCGGATTGACGGCGGCCGCAGCCAGGCACGCCGCAAGCGTTCCGACCAGCCAGGCCAGCTTCCGGCCCGTCTCGGGAGGCCGGGAGGCGCCTTGCGCCAGGAAATGCAACCCCTGCCCGAAAACCGCAACAAGCAAAAGAATGAACCCAACTGCAAACCCGGCGTGGATATTGACCCACAGGACCATGATCAGGGGCAGAACCCATAGTGCGTTCCGTCTGCCCCAAAGATACCGCCGCAGGCAAAGGTAAAAGCAGGCGGTGAACAGAAATGTGAACAGTTGCGGACGCGCATTCCAATAAATTTCGGATGCGCCCGCGGCCAGGATAAAAACCGCGCCGCGCAGGAAGGGATTCCCTTCCATGGTGAGATGGATGACGAGAAAAGCCAAAACCAGTACGCCGCCGAACAGGAGATTCAACCCCGCCAAGCCGCCCAGCGCGTGCACCTTGGCCATGAGTATTTCCGCCAGCCAGCCCGGGTAGTACCACGGTTCGCCGTCCCGTGAAAAGGAGAACCGATCCACTTGCGGCAGAGCCCGGTTTTCCAGGATCCATTGCCCGGTCCGCAGGTGCCACCAGGTGTCCGTGTCGATCATCGGCCGGGCGGCCATATACAGCAGACCTAGAAAAACGACGGTAATCACCAGGCGGCGTATGTTCACGGCTACCTCAATTCGATATCGAGCGGGGGCGAAATCGGAGAATTGGCGGGCGGCGGAGCGCAATCAGCAATTCAGCGCGGCTACATCCGGCGCAAGGCTTCCGCATAAGCCCGGTAGGCGTCTTGCAGGCGGCCGGCGCGGCTGCAAGCATCTCCCAGAAGGTTCCAGAGCTGGGGCGACGCCGGATCCTGCTCCAGATAGGTCGTCAGGTCTCCCGCGACGATCTCTGCGCGTTCGGGATCCTCGATCACTTGCTGATACGCCTCGGATGCTTTCTGCAAATCGGTTTCCAGATAGATGCGGGCTTCGCGGATGATCGCTTCCGCTTCCACGGCGGTAATTTTCCGAGCCTTCTTTCGGGAGGATTTCTTTGCGGCTTTTTCGGGTTTGGCGGCCGCAGGCGCCGGTTCGGGTGCAGTCGGAGCTGTTGCCGCCTGCGGGGCCAACGGAACCCAAGCGCCGGGTCTGGCGACGGCGGCGGGCTCCGATTCTTCGGCCGGAACGGTCTTGCGAGTCACTTCGGCGGGTGGCGGGGAAACCGCGGCAACGGATTTCTCCGGCGGCGCCGCGGGGCGGGACATGCTCTTCGGAGTGGACGCGGAAACCGGGGATACGGTCCCGGGTTTGAGGTTGCCGGTTTGTTTCTTTGGAATGGGCGGCACGTCCGCCACGGCGCTTCCCAAGGCTTTCTGCAGCCATTCCGGCGGCGGAACGAATTCCCCCTCATCATCTTCGCCGGCGGCCGTGCCGGCCGTAGACACAGTCGCCTCGGCCTGGGCCGGTTTGGGAATTCTCGGTTCCGCCGGCGGTTTCGGCGGAACCGGCGCAGGGAATGGAACAGCGGCGGCCGGTTGCGCCTGGACCGGCGTGCTTTCGACAGGTGACCTCTTTGAGGTGACGGTATCCTCCGACCCGGATACCGGCGCCGGTGCTTCGCTTTTGGCCGGCGTCTCCGCAGACGGAGGGAGGGATTCCCCTCTCGCAATGGCTGCAGCTTTAGAGACGGATGAAAAGGTCGCGGTTGGTGTCTTCCTCAGCGACCCGGTCTCCCGCTTGTCCATCCAACGGACGACGGTGTCGGAGGCGCCCGGTTTTTGGGCATCCAGCCAAGTCGGCAGCTGTGTTCCGGTGCCGGTCCGGCCCGGCGGCGGTGCTGTGGAAGGCTTCACACCGCTTTTCAATACCGCTTCATCCAAAGAACTCAACGTGGAGGTTTTCAACCGCCGGTCCAGCCATCGGGCCACCGTATCGCTTCCAGTCGGTTTGGATTTATCCAGCCATCCGGGGACTTGCGCCGCCCCGCCCGCGGGTTTTTCCTCCGCTGGTTTTGCCGGCCTCGTCGCATCGACCGGCGCCGCAGGCAACGGCTGGCTGGCGGCTTTTTCCCAGTCCACGACGGGAGCCGCCGCTCCGGAATTCGCCGGCCTCAACCAATCGGGCAACGGCGCCTCGGCTTTCGCCGCGGCGGGAGCGGCTTCCGCGGCATTCGGTTTTCCCTGCAGTTGGGTGACCAGCCAATCCGGCAGGTCTATTCCGTCTTTGGCCGTCGGCGTTGCATGGGCTGGACCCGGTTCCTCGGCCGCTTGTCCCGGCAGGGTTTGTGGCGGTTTGGGAGGAGCGGATTTTTGCGAAATGAAAGGAGTCTCAGGGGCCTCCGCAGAGGCAACAGCCTCTGACGGGGGTGAGGAAGGTGTTACCACGGGTGTTGCCGCAACGGCTCCCGAAGCCGGTACGGACGAAGCATCTCTGAGCCAATCCGGCAGTTCCACCTCCGGTTCGGCTCCTGCCGGGACTTCGGCGGGCGCTTTCGGCTGGCCCGATTCCGCGGCGGCTGCTGAGGGCCCGCCCTTCAACCAATCCGGGATTTCCACAGCAGGAGCCGTTTGAACCGGAGCTTCGACGGACGGTTTTGCTTCCACGGGGGCCGGCGGCCGTGCCGGGACCGCTTTCAACCAGTCGGGCATATCGACATCCGGAACGGGTTCCGCCGGAGGGCGTTCCTCTGCGGCCGCCGGAGATTCCGCGCCTTCCACCGGCATCGCGGCGGGTTGGATCCCCGATGGGGCGGCGCCTTTCAACCAATCTGGAATTTCCTCCGCGGGTGCCGCCTCGGGTTCGGCCTCCCGCGGTTTTTCGGCGGCGGGCTCCGGGGATGAAGCGGCTTTCATCCAATCCGGCAAGTCTACTTCCGGAGCGGATGCCGCTGGCGTTGGGGCGGAAGGCGGCGCCGAAGGCGCCTCTGCCGGCGGTTCGGTTTTTGCACCGAAGATCGGTTTCGACGGCGGGAGAACCGGCACCTCGGACGGTTCCGGTTTCATCCATTCTGGAATATCTTCTTCCGGCGGAGGCATTTTGCCGGCCGATTTTTTGGGCGGGCTGGCGGCGGGTGCCGAGGCTTCGCCGCGCATCCATTCGGGAACCAGTTCCACCGGTTTCGCGGCCGGGGCTGTCGTCTCCCGCAGCCAATCCGGAACGTCTTCGCCGGAGGGTTGGACGGAGGCCTGAGGTTCGGCCGGGGATACTCCCTTCATCCATTCCGGCATGGCGTCGGAGGGCGGTTTGGGTGCCTCTTTCATCCATTCCTGTTCCGGCGCGACCCCGGAGCTGGTGGGTTGCGATGAACTCAGCCAATCGGGGATATTTCCGGATTCGATTTCCAACGGGCCGGTTTTCGTTTCCGGCCTGGACCACTCCGGCAAAGATGTGGGCGGCAGAGCATCCACCGCGGGTGGAGGCGGAGTAGATAGCCAATCCGGAATATCGGAAATTTTTTCCTTCGGCGGCTCCGACGTCAGGGAGGACGTTTTGATCCAATCCGGTAAAGCGTTGCCGGTGGCCTGTTCCGCCGTTCCTGCGGGCGCCTTGGGTTCGACCGGCTGGTCCGCCATCGGCGCCGCCGCGGCGGCGGCCAGCCAATCCGGAAGCGCATCACCGGTTGCCGTTGCGGAAACGGGGGAGGCCGTTTCAGGCGGCGCAGCCGCCGCCGACAACCAATCCGGAAGCGGGCTGGACGTCCTCTCCGGCGGCGTTTCGGCTGGAATCGCCTGCTTCTGAATCCAATCCGGAAGTTCGCCCGTCGCAGTTCGGGCGATCGGGATGGGCGGCTCCGCCGGAGTGCCAATCGAAGGACCCGACGGAACGGGAGGCGTGACAGCAGCCGAGGCTTGCTCCAGCCAGGAGGGAATCGCTGCCGCGGATTCCGCCGAAGACTCGGCGGGTTTGGGAGTGGACGGGGATGCGGCTGAAGACTGGGAGGCCGCCGCCAGCCAATCCGGAATGGCTTGTTTTTGCTGCGGTTCTTCGATCTTCAATCCCAAAGACGACGCCCAAGACGGCTGCTGCTTTGTGCGGACGGTCTTTTCCTGCCCCTCATACTCCAGACGGGAGAGAGAGACCATTTGCCCGGGATGCTCAGCAATCCGCTTGTCTTTTTTCAAGATCTCGATATCGATATGGGGATCCAGCGATTCTATCCGCTGGAATAATTTTTCCGCGTCCTCCGCTTTGTCCGTCGCCAGCAGGACCAAGCCCAGTATCCGGTTGGCCTCCAGGCAATAGGGGAGCTTCTGCAAAAGGGTGTTGCAGAGGTCGGCGGCCTCCTGGATTGCACCGGAATCGTATAGTGCGGATGCCAGCAGGACCTGCAAATCCGGCCGGTCCGGATCCTCTGACAGAGCGCCGCGGATCTCCGCGATCGCCTGCCCGTACAACCCCCCTTTGATGTACATCCGCGCCAGCGCCGAACGGGTAAGGCGGAGTTTCGGCGGTTCCACCCCGTCCCGCCGGCCGCGCAGCCTGCGCACCTCCTGCTGAACCGTCGGATTGGACGGATTCACCTCGTAGGCGCGCTCCATATGCCAGATCGCCATATCGAGGTTGCTTTCGTCCTCCCGGACGATGGCCATCGCCACGTGCGAAAGCCAGTCTTCGGGTATGGCGGAAAGCACCCGCTGGAACACGTCCGCAGCATCGCCGTGGCGGCCTTGTTCCAAGAACGCCTTTCCCAAGAGCCGGTAGGTTTCGATATGGCGTGGGAAGGATTCCAAGACGTGCTGGCAATGCGCGATCGCCTCATCGAAATGGCCGTGATCGATAAGGTCCTTGATCTCCTGGTTATACGCGCGGAGTGCGATTTCCGTCATCCGTCATCCTTCGCATTAAGTATGCATCATCTTATGAGAAATCGCAACCCAAAGGGCATCTCCTCCGGTTTCCATGCGCCCTTTCAGACATCAATACCGTCGGCGGACCGCGGCGGCGCGGACGATCCGCCGAATTGCCCGCTCAGTAACTCCAATACACATCCATGACGGGAACCCCCTCCCGCTCCAAACGGTAGGCCGGCTGCCGGCCGGAGGCCCATTCCAGCAGCTCGGTCTCGGAATTGTCCGGTTGGTAAAGGCCGGATTGGCGGTATTGGAGGATCACGAATGTCGCTTCGTCGAAGGCGACCGCGGGCTTAAGGGAGGTGACTCCGCCGCCGAAGATCGATTCCGTTCCGAAGCCTTCCGGAACGGCGATGACGACATCCTGCCGCAGGACGCCGTGCAACTGGTAGTACACCAATACTTCGTAGCTCGAGGATTCGACCCACACCGAATCCCCGGGTTTGGCGTTGGCGTTGATGAAATCGATCGCCTCGCGGTAACTTTCACACCAATACGTGGTCTCCAATCCCATTTTCGCCGCTCCGGGCAATCCGCCCACGGCTTCGGAATAATACGAAAGCAGGTGCGGAAAGTAGGAGGTGATGCCGTGCACGGCCGGGGCAAGCACGATCAGGGCCGCCGCGGCGGACAGCGCGGTTCCCAGAACGGGAACCCGGACGCGTTGGAACATCGACCGCAGCATGCGCGCCAGCCAGGAGAATCCGGCGCCGGCCAGTGCGGCCAGAAACGGAAAGGCGGGCATGATCAACCGTTCGTTGTCGTAAACCATGGTCCGTCCGGCGGCCACCACGAGCATCGGCACCAACGCGTTTAGGAGCAACAGACTGCAGAACGCCCGGTCCCGCCGTCGGAATATTCCGCGCAGGATTCCGAGGCCGGCCAGGATCAGCGTACCCAAGGGAACGACGGCCAAGGTCATCACGAAGGGGAAATGCCACGGGGGCGGCATGAACAGCCGGCCGAGATAATACTGCGGTATCTTCCAGTGGCTTACCGTCTGGAAAGCCACAAAATCCTTAATTCGCTCAAAGGTGTCGTAATACAGCCACGGCCATAACCCGACGAAGACGGGCGCGGCGAGGATACCGGCCAGCACCAAACGCAGGATCAGGTAGGGTTTCCGCCGGAAAACCAACGTCCACAGGAAAAGGGTCGGCAGCACGAAGGCTGTGTTGATTTTGGTGGAGAGGGCCAAGCCCCACACCGCGCCCAGCAGGACCGTATAGCGCCAACGGGCGCTTTCCTTCGTGCGCCAGAATACGTAGGTGACGACCACGATCATCCCGGCGGCGGGAACGTCGAGCGCCGCCAAGTGGGCGTGGAAGAAGAGCCTCGGCAAGGTCATGAGGGCGGCCACGGACCCGATCGCCGCCGCTTCCCCCAACTCGTCCGCGATCATGTGATACAAAAGCGCGGCCATCAGCCCGAACAACAGCATGTTGGCCAACCGGTGCGCCAGCAGATCGTCGACGAGGGTGTGCGTCACCCCCCACACCAGCCCGGAGAAAACCTTGTTAAGGGGCGGATGCTCGGAGTTCGCCGTCCAATGACCGTCGATGACCTTCCGGTTCAATACGCCGTGCGGACCGAACACCAGCCGGTGGAACCAGCCTGTGTAGGATTCCGAGGCCGTGATGTAGGCCGGCTCATCCCAGGTGAGTCCGATGGCGTCGGCGGTGAGGATCAGGAGCGCTGCGGCGATCAGGCCGACGATGACGGCCCGCTTGCCGGAGGTCCAAAGGCCGGTTGTCCGATCCATAATGCCCTTCCCATGATCAGGATAAGAACACCATCCATTATAAGAAAATCGTTGGGGGGATTCAAGAAACGCAGCCCGGTGCCGCCGGATTCCTCCGTTCGATTCCGCGCCCGCCCGGGCGGAAAAAAGCCGGCGGTGGGCAATTCCGCCGGCGTCGTTCGGAGGATGGGGCCGGGAGAAGCCGGCATTCCGGTTAGAGCTCGACGAAGTAAGATTGCGCGGCCCGGTCGATCAGGTCCTTGGTCATGGTGGGTTCCGTGCCCATATAGCGGCCGATGTCGAGGATCTGATCGCACAAATCGCGCGGATGCGAAGCCCGCGGTTTGCGGTTGGTCTTGATATAGTATTCCTGGATCAGGTACGCCAGCGCCTGTTCGTTGTAAGCCACGCCCTTCGATTCCGCAACCCGTTTGAAGATTTCGCGGTACTCGTCAAAGGTCGGATCCACCACTTCGATCTTGTGGCGCAGGCGGCGCAGGAAGGCTTCATCCACCAGATCCTTCGGCGGAAGGTTGGTCGAGAACACCACCATCACGTCGAAGGGGATTTCGATTTTTTGTCCGGTGTGGAGGGTCAGATAGTCGATCCGATTTTCGAGGGGCACGATCCAGCGGTTCAACAGATCCCGCGGACGCACCTGCTGGCGGCCGAAGTCGTCGATCAGCAGGATGCCGCCGTTGGCCTTCACCTGAAACGGCGCCTCGTAGTATTTCTGCACGTCGTTGAACACCAGATCCAATCCGGCCAGGGTTAATTCGCCTCCGACCATGATGAACGGCCGCCGGATCCGCACCCAGCGCGGATCCCGTTTGCTGGCGCTGCGCTGGATGGTGCTGGTGGCCTGGCTGGAGGAAGGATCGTCTTCGGGAACCAATTGGTGGTTCACGGAATCGTATAACTTGACGACATGTCCTTCCACGTCCAGGGCGTAGGGAATGTACATTTCTTCTTGAAGAATCAGGTCGCCGATCGCCCGGGCCATAGTGGTTTTTCCGTTTCCGGGAGGTCCGTACAGGAAGATCGACGTTCCGGAGTTCACCGCCGGACCGATCCGGGAAAATGTCGTCTCCGAAAGCGTCAGGGCGTGCAGGCATTGATGCATCACGCGGGCGTTGACGGCCGGGCGCGCCCGGGCTTGTTTGCGAATCGCCGCATTGTAGTCGGTGAGCGGAACGGGCGCCGCTCCCGCATACTGGCTGCGATCCAGCGCCTCCCGCGCGCGAATCATCCCCTGACCGGTAATGGCGTACTGGTAGGCGCCGTCGCCGATCCCGGTTTGGGATTTCACCTCGATCAGTTTTTCCCGCTTCAGGGTTTCGACGATCTGGTCCACGATCCCGGTAAAGGGCAGCGCCATGAGGTCGGCCACCCGGAAGCCGGTGAGGTATCCGCGGAAGTAGAAAATTTTTAAAGCCAGGTCCTGCAGCCACAGCGAAGAGAGGCCGGTATCTTCCACGCGGGTGATGACGGGCGGTGTGAAACGGGGGCCCGATTCGGCGGCGCGGGGGATCGATGCAGGAGTGGGCAAAGGACACCTCCAGATGCAGAAGACCGGGGGGCTGGATCCTGATTCCAACGAATTATAGCACGAGCTCGCGGGTTGCCCAACACCGTCAGTCCCGGTATACTTTCCCTCGATGAAATTAAGCGTGGTGATCCCCGTCTTCAACGAGAAGGAAACGGCGGCCGAGATCGTCCGCAGGGTAAAGGCCACCGGCTTGGCATCCGAGATACTGTTGGTCGACGACGGCTCGACCGACGGAACCCGCGAGATCCTCCGTTCGCTCGACTCTCCCCCCGAGGTCGTCGCCGTATTCCATGATTGCAATCAGGGAAAGGGCGCGGCGCTGCGGACGGGATTCCGCAAAGCCTCCGGCGACGTGATCCTGGTCCAGGATGCCGACCTTGAATACAACCCGGCGGAATACCCCGCCCTGCTGGAGCCGATCGAATGTGGAGTGGCGGACGTGGTGTACGGATCCCGCTTCCTCGGAGCCAAACGCCGGGTGACGATGTTCTGGCACATGGTGGCCAACCACTTGCTGACCCTGGCGACCAATGTTCTCTACAACAGCATCCTCTCGGATATGGAAACCGGATACAAGGTGTTTAAAGCCGATCTGCTGAAAAGCATTCCATTACGCGCTAACCGGTTCGACTTCGAACCCGAAATCACCGCCAAGGTCCTGAAGCGCAAGGCGCGGCTTTTTGAAATTCCGATCTCCTTCAATCCGCGGGAGTACAACGAAGGGAAAAAGATCGGGCTGGCCGACGCCTTCGCGGCCGTTTGGGCGCTGGTAAAGTACCGTTTTGTGGATTAACCGTCTTCTCGGCCTGGGTGATAGAAAACCAAGTCGCAAATACACGCAGAGAGATGAATCGGCATAGTTGTCCCTGACATTCCTTCGCTCGGCGGGCTTTTTTCTTAATAACCACTAAGGCGCGATGAAGCTAAGAACGGTTTTTTTACCTATCTCAGCCTCCCCCCATCCGCCTTTCCCTCGCTTCACTCGTAATATCCGCTCGGGACTTTTTTTGTATGTTGATAAGGGTAGTCGAGCCTCGCCCCGCTACTCGGAGCAAGGCCGGGGTAGGCCGCTGTTTATTCAGGCGCATCCCTGGCCCAGCCCGGCCAGGGCGGACGAGACCCTAGCAATTTTCAATAATTTCGTTGCGCTCTGAAAATGCACTGGGGCTTCTCAACCGCCATGTTTTTTTCAACACCCTGCCAAGTGTGGTGTCTCGAAAAATCCTTTTGCAGGGTGAGGAAAAATTCCTTTTTTCATTTTCATAATCGATGGAGAATGGTCAGCGGAGAGGGCGCTGGTGTCAGGCTATCCTTTAATATCGATCACCCGCATCTGCAACCGCCTGCCGTAATAGGTATCCTCTTCGAGCGAGAAGGCGACATCCACGGTCCGCGGCAGGACGCTTTCCATGGAACCGAAGCCGAAGGCAATGGCGCCGATGGAAGCATCCCCCTCGGCCAGGGTCAGTTTCAAATGCGAAGAATCCTTGCCCACGCAACGTTTTTGCAGCACGCGCAATCCGCGGCTGAAGAATGCCGGCGCCGGATTCCCCTGCCCGCACGGTTCCAGGCGGGCGATCCACCGGTGCAAGTCCCACGAAATTTCGTTAAGCCGGACTTCCGAATCCAACGCCAAGACCGGATGAAGCGCCTTCCCGCGGAGGGCGTCCGCGGCGAGTTTTTCCAGCCTGCTCCGTAAATCGGGGAGGCGATCCCGCGCGACGGTAAAGCCCGCGGCCGCGGAATGTCCCCCGAAGCGGTCGAGGATTTCGCGGCAGGCTTCCAGCGCTTCAGTGATGTGGAAACCCGGTATGCTGCGGATCGAGCCCCGCGCTTTCTCCCCTTCGACCGCGACCACCGCCACCGGGCGGAAGTAGTCCTCCATCAGGCGGGATGCCGCCAGCCCGATCACTCCGGGATTGAATCCTTCGTGTTCCACCATGATGAAGAACGGGGGAGAATCCGGATCCCAATCCGCGGCCTGCGAGGCTAGGGTCCGCGCCTGGGCGACGGCGGCTTTGGTCAGCGACTGGCGTTCCCGGTTTTGGGCGTTCAGCCGCGAAGCATATTCCCGGGCTTGCTGCGCGTCGCGGGAGAGGAGCAGGCGCACAGCCGAGTCCGCGGTATCCAGCCGGCCCGAGGCGTTCAGCCGGGGGCCGAGGATGAAACCGATCCCCTGGGCGGAGACGTCACCGCACTTCAGCCCCGCCGCCTGCATCAATTGCTCCAGCCCGGGCCGCATGTGGAGCCGCACCGGAGCGTTGAGGATTTCCAGACCTTCGCGGACCAGGCGGCGGTTTTCCCCCAACAGGGGCACCATGTCGGCCACCGTACCGACGGCGACGAGGTCGAGATACCCTTCGGGTGCGGGGCAGGCGCCCGCTCCGATCCGGCGGGAGATCGCCTGTACCAAGCGGTAAGCCACTCCCACTCCCGCGAGGTTTTTCTCGGGGTACGCGGAACCGGACCGTTTGGGATCGAGGAACGCCAAGGCGGCAGGCTCTTCTTTCCCCGGGGGATGATGATCGGTGATGATCAGATCCAGGTTGCGCTTGGCCGCAAACTCGGCTTCGGCCGCCGACCGGGCGCCGCAATCTACCGTCACCACGATCCGCGCGCCCTCGGCGGCCAAACCCTCCAGCGCAGGGCGGTTCAATCCATAGCCTTCTGCGAACCGGCTGGGGATGTAATGGGAGGCGCGCGCGCCGATCGATTCCAGGAAATCCACCAGCATGGCGGTGGCCGTCACGCCGTCGGTGTCGTAATCGCCGTAGACGACGATCGGCTCCCCGGACCGGATCCCGCGCAGGATCCTCTCCACCGCCTCGGACATGCCCTCCAGCAGGAATGGATCCGCCGCAGGCTCGAGGTCGGATTGGAAAAAGGCGCGCGCCGCATCCTCCTCGGCGATGCCGCGGTGGAACAAGGCGCGTACGATGGGCTTGGGGATGAAATGCAGTTCCCGGAAGACCGGCTCCCCGGGCTCCGGAGCGATTTCCCATCGTTTGGCGGGCTTCATCGGAAAATCCTCCCCCTTCCCGCGGCCGAACGCCAGCGGAGTCCGCCGCTCGGGACGGTCATGTTTCTCCGAAGGCGCGCCGGACTTCCCGGTCGTTGTAGAAGATCAGCGAAGCGATGCCGGCAATCAGCGCGAAGACGTTTCCAAAAAGGGCGCCGAGGATTTCCAGCACGGCAATGTGATATGCGGGCCGGACCTTCGGAGAAATCGGATTCCGCAGCAGCTTCGCGGCGTAGAGGATCTCCAGCGATCCGAGGATCAGCGGACAGAAGCCCAAAGGGATGCAAATGCATCCGAAGGGGAAGGTGAGAATTCCGAATGCGGAAAGGACGAGGAACAACGGGAGGCTCCAGAACAGATTGAGCAGGCCGCTGATCAAGGTCATCACCGCTATGGCGGTGAGGCGGGCGGGCTTCCGTAACGGACGGACAGAATCCATAACCTGCGCTCCGACGGTGCGTCCGGACCGGCACGGGGACCGGCTTCGGCGCCGGCACGTAAAGTCTCCTATGCAGGGCGGATCTGTGGGATGGGTTTATCGTGGGACCCCCTAGCAACATTTCTAAAGAGGAAGGCAAGATAAAAACCCGCGTTCGGCGGGCTTTTATCTTGTCTTCCTTCAAGGAATTCGGGAGGCGCTTACGCCCAACCCTGGTCTTTGCAGAACTTGGTGATGACGGGGATTTCGACGTATTTCCCGCCGTAGGCCTGGAATCCCCAATAGACGCCTACCGCCCAGATAAGGATCGACGGAAGACCGAAGCAGAAGAAGAGCAGTCCGCTGATGATGGTACCGCCGACGAGGTTGAAGAGGCCCCAAATCAGCGCCTGCGCGTTATGCGCCTTGATAAACGGCCGACTCTTTTTATCTTCCAATAGAAGGAGAATGATCGGCACGAGAGGGGAAAACACGTACGCCAAGAGTGCCCACAGTTTGTCGTCGCTTGTTGCATCCGGTGCTGCCTGTCCTGCCATTGTTCCTCCTTAAGAAGGTGCTGCTCAGGGTTGGTGGAAAATGCAAATCGGATGCCAGGATTATAAAGGCAAGTCGCCGGGAATGCAACTCGCGGCTCGGAACCCGCCACCACGCGATGATAGAATTGGGTTCATGCGCTCCGTTTTCATGGGGTCTCCCGAATACGCCCTGCCGGCGCTCGAGGCGTTGGCCGAAATGAGCGAGGTGGCGGGAGTTGTGACCCAACCGGACCGCCCGGCTGGCCGCGGCCGCAGCCTATCGCCTCCGCCGGTGAAGGCGTTGGCGCAGGACCTCGGCCTCGAGATCATCCAGCCGGAGGTCCTCCGCTCCGCGGAAGCGATGGACCGCCTGCGGAAATGGAGTCCGGAAGTGATTGTGGTGGCCGCCTTTGGAAAAATCCTCCGCCCGGAGCTTCTCACTCTTCCCCGGCTTGGCTGTATCAACCTGCACGCTTCGCTTCTTCCGCGGCACCGCGGAGCCGCCCCGATCCCGGCCGCCATCCTGGCCGGCGACGCGGAAACCGGCGTCAGCCTGATGCGGATGGATGAGGGCGTGGATACCGGACCGGTCCTGGCGCAAAAAAGCACCCCGATCAGCCCGGAGGACACAGCGGACAGCCTGACCGGGAAACTCGCCCGCCTGGCGGGGGAAATCCTGCGTGAGTTTTTTCCCGTATATATACGTGAGGGTTTGACGGCCGCGCCGCAGGATGCTTCACGCGCATCCTATGCGCCCCAATTGAAAAAAGAGGATGGAAAGTTGGATTTCCGGCAGACGTCCGAAGGATTGCACCGCAAGGTGCGGGCGTATCACCCCTGGCCCGGCGCGTACTTCCCGTGGAAAGGCCGTCCGCTGAAAATCATCGAGGTCCAACCGGCGCCGTTTGCCGGGAACATCCCTCCGGGCACCGTTGTGGAGCACGCGCGGTTCCCCGCCGTGCGAACCGCCGATGGGATCCTCCTCTTAAGGAAGGTCCAGCCGGCCGGGAAAAAGCCCATGCCGGGCGACGAATTCCTCCGCGGCGCCAGGGATTTTCTCGGCCGGGAGTTGTCCTGAGGAAAGGAGAAATCCGCGGTGGAGAAGAAAACCTTCCATGGGAGAATCGCCCCCGCCGACATTGCCCGCGCGTTGCTTGCCGAATTCGATCATGGAAACCTGCAGGCGCAGATAGTCGGGAGCGGAGATCGAATCGTGGTTCAGATTGCCAGCCGGGCGTTCCGCGAATCCGGCGGCCAGACGGCGTTGGCGGTCGTCCTGGAAAAAGTCGAGGACGGCGTGATGGTGCAACTGGGCGACCAGCAATGGTTCGGGGTGGCCGCCAGCATGGGCCAGACGGCGCTTTCGGCGTTGTCGGCGTTGCGGAATCCGCTTGCCCTGCTGGGGCGATTGGACGACCTGGCCCAGGATATTTCTTCTATCCAGCTGGCGGAAACCGTTTGGAGAACAATCCAGCGGACCGTCGAAGCCGCCGGTGCCAGCCATCAGATTTCGGAACGGCTGCGGCGGACGGAGTGCGCCTATTGCGGCGCGGCCGTGCCGGTCGGTGAAGCCACCTGTCCGGCCTGCGGCGGTCCGATGGGGACCGCCCAGCCGAAAGCTTGCTTGAAATGCGGGTTCGTGCCGCCCTCCGGCTCCCGCAACTGCCCGAAGTGCGGCGCCAAGATGCCGTAGGCATCCACCAAGGGATAAACCCTTCTCCTCGTGCACTGATTCCCGGCCTGCGGCCACCGATCCCCTTTTTATTCCTCGTGTTGTCTTGCCGACTCCCAGTCTCAGGATGACTTCCGTCGGGGAATCATAGGATTTACCCCAGCCTGCCCTTCTCCGCCCCGCTGCTCATTTGACATTTGTACGGAACGAAAATCCCCAATGCTTTACACCTCACCCGGATCCGCCCTGCAATTCACACTTCCTCCGATCCTGGCTTTTCGCCGTCCGACCGCCGGGCGCGGTATAATGCTTATTGCGAATAATCGCAATAAGTGCAGAGGGCATCCATGACCCACGATTTGCTGAATTATCACCATCGGTTGCGCAGCTCCGGGCACCGAGTCACCCCGCAACGCAAGGCCATTCTGGATGCGATCTGCGAAGCGGGCGGCGGAATGACCACCGAAGACATCCTCCTCCGTTTGCGGAAAAAAAATCCCCGCTTGAATCGAGCGACAGTTTACCGAAATTTGAGCTTCCTCCAGAACATGCACCTGGTGGAATCCTCCGGCAGCGGAAAGTCTAGAACCTTTGAGATCTCCAGTCTGAATCCTCGTCATCGCCAGCGTTGCCGGGTTTGCGGCGAAGAAATCGATTTGGATTGCAAATATGTCCGGCGCCTCAAACAATCCATCTTCAAAGACCTCCGTTTTGAAATCGACGATCATCATCTATCGTTTTTGGGAATATGCCGCCGCTGTCAATCCGAAAACCGGAAATCCCTGCCAGCGGCGGAAATCTTGAAGTAGGGCATCCGCCCGGGAGGAACCATGCAGAAACAGAAGGTTTTTTCCGATGCCATCCGCCGCCGGCCTTTGCGCTTCGCCTGCGGCCTGGGGCTGGCATGGCTGGTCACCACCGCCATGCACATTCCTGACGGTTTTCTTTCCTTGGCCGTAGCGGTCTTGTTTTGGGTGTTGGCAGTCGTGGTTATTGGGTATGCGCTTTCCCGGATTCGCAGCCGGTTGCCGGAACGCCAGGTTCCGCTGATGGGCATTCTGGCTGCCGTCATTTTCGCAGGCCAGATGCTGAATTTTGCGGTGGCCGGCGGCACTTCCGGACATCTCTTGGGCGCGGCGTTGGCGGCGATCCTGCTCGGACCGTGGGCCGCCGTGCTGGTCATGACCTGCGTGGTTTCCGTCCAGGCGCTGATATTCCAGGACGGCGGACTGCTGGCGCTCGGCGCCAACCTCTTCAACATGGCTTTTGTCGGCGTATTCGCCGCCTGGGGTGTCTTTCAATTGATTCGCAGAATCACGCCGCGCGCCCGCTGGAGCCTGCTGTTGGCCGGATTCCTGGCCGCCTGGGCGTCGATCGAGATCGCCTCATTGGTCGCCGCAATTCAACTCGCCCTATCCGGTACCTCGCCCGCCAATGTGTCCGTTCCGGCGATGGGCGGAATCCATGCCCTGATCGGAATCGGTGAAGGCCTGATCACCCTGGGAGCCTTGGCATTCCTCCTGGTGGTTCGTCCGGGTTTGCTGGAGGAGGGTACCGGTGCGCGGGAGGCTAAACCGCTGTGGATCGGCGGATTGGCGGTCGCGGCTTTGCTAGCCGTCTTTTCGCCGTTGGCTTCCGCGCATCCGGACGGTTTGGAATGGGTTGCGGAGCAGACCGGCTTTCTCGACACCGCACAAGGGCCGGTGTACGAGATCGTTCCGGATTATGTCGTTCCCGGCATTTCCAATGAGGCACTGGCAACCATTTTGGCTGGATTGCTCGGGGTTGCCATCGTCGCAGCTGCGGGATTCGCAGTGTCGCGCATCCGCAAGGGCAACCCTTCTTCGTAAAGGGATATTAAGAACTCTACCGAAAAAAGTGAGTTTTATTATTCTTCCCCTCATCTTTCGATCCTCTTCCAGCTTTCCCCCCGCTTCGCAGAGTCTGGCGCCGGGAGAGGGAGATAAAAGTGAGGGGTTTTGTTTTTTTTTCGGATCCCGTGGATGGTGCATCCTTCTTAAGAATGTGTCTCTTCAGCCTCCCCCTCATTCGCCCTTCGGGCACACTCTCCCAGCCTAACATTTACGGAAGAGATGAATTTGTCTGAAGCCATCAAACTTTGGAGATGGACTGGGAGGGTTTCTCCCGTCACTGTCCCGCATGTAGCCCGGGACAGTGACGGGAGAATGGTATAAGTGGAGAAATATTGGTGCGTGTTGTTCGTCGATTCTTCGGATCCTTGAATTGGGTTGAGAAGATACCCAAAAATTAGGTCTTTCAAAACGGGTTAAACCGTCATTTTCCAACATTGAGACAATTGTATTTTCCACCTGTCAAGGTAAAATAGCCGTCCGATGCATGCGCATGTGTTCGATCCGTATGTCGATGCGAATAGTCCGGTCCATTCCCTGGATCCAAGGATTAAATTAGCGTTGGCCGTGGTTTTCATTATCGGCGTCGCCCTGGTTCCCATCGGATCTTGGGCGGCATTGGTTTTATTCCTCGCCACCATCCTTGGCGCCATAATCCTCTCATTAATTCATCCGGCAAAGATCTTACGCCGCAGCGTTATCGCGCTTCCCTTTGTGCTGGCGGCCGTACCGCTGTTGTTTTCAGGATCAGGCAATCCTTTATTTTCTATCCCAATCGGCGAATTAAATATAAATATCTTTTCCGGTGGAATGATTCGTTTTCTTACTATTGTTGTTAAATCGTGGATATCTATAATGGCGGCTCTTTTACTTTCGGGAACAACTAATTTTCAAGAACTTCTTGTGGCTATGCGCAGTTTCAGAATAAACCGTCTCCTGGTAGCCGTCATCGGATTGATGTGGCGCTATTTGTTTATTTTGGCGGATGAGGCCATCCGCTTAATGCGCGCCCGGGATGCCCGCAGCGGCGCAGAACTCGGAAAACGAGCCGGCGGGACCGTGTTTTGGAGAGCGAAGGTGACCGGCGGTATGGCCGGCTCCTTGTTTATCCGCGGATTTGATCGGGCGGACAGGGTGTATTCGGCAATGCTGGCCCGCGGCTACGACGGGGAAACCCGATCGCTTCCGGCACCGCCCATCCCCCGGGTCCAGTATGCTGTCCTGATCGCGGGAATTATCTGGATAAGCATTCCTATACTCATCAGTTATTTGATCCGCTAGAGATCCCATCATGCATAACACTTTGGAAATCGAACACCTTCATTCGCGTTATCCCGACGGTCCGATCGTGCTGTACGACGTTACCCTGCACATCCGCGCCCGCGAACGCGTGGCGCTGGTAGGCCCCAACGGCGCCGGGAAATCCACGTTGATGCTCCATCTTAACGGCATCTTGCGCGCGGAATCCGGCATAATCCGGGTGTGCGGGACGCCCCTTGAAGATTCCACCCTGCGGGCCGTCCGCCGCGCGGTGGGGCTGGTCTTTCAGAATCCCGACGACCAGCTCTTTTCCCCGACCGTGTTCGATGATGTGGCTTTCGGTCCGATGTACCAGGGATGCGCGCCGGAGGAAATCCGCCGACGAGTCCACAGCGCGTTGGCGGCCGTGCACATGGAATCCTACATCCATCGGGTTTCGCATCACTTGAGCGTCGGCGAGAAAAAGCGGATCGCCATTGCCACGGTCCTTTCCATGGACCCGGAGATCCTGGTCTTGGATGAACCGACCGCCGGCTTGGACCCCCAAGCCCGCCGGAATTTCATCCGCCTTCTGGCGGAACTGCCGCAGACGATGCTGGTGGCGGCGCACGATCTGTCGTTCGTCCGGGAGATCTGCCAGCGTACGGTGATTCTGGATTCAGGCCGGATTGTCGCCGATGGTCCGACGCGGAAGATCCTTGCCGACCGCAAATTGCTCGCGGCGCACGGTTTGCAGGCCTGAAAACCCCTCCCCTGCGGTATAATCCTCCCTCGACGGCCATCCGTCCAGCTGTTTTTTTACCCAATTCCTCGGAGGTTAAGATGTCCGCAAGCCCGCAACAAATCGTTCAGAAATATTACGGCGAGGCCGTTGCCGTCGGCAAGGACGGTTCGCTTGCCGTGCGCGATTCCGCCAAGGTCGCCGCTCAAGCCGAGACCCTCGCCCGCGCTTCCGCGTTCGGATCCACGACCGAGCGCAACCAAGCCCGCTGGCTGATCTGGGAAACCGCCCGAACGCTGGGGATCGTTCCAGCTTCGATCAACGAACTGTACCTCGCCCGGGGTAAAGGCCTGGTCGAAAAACCCTTCACCGTTCCCGCGATGAACCTGCGCGTGATGGGCTTCGATTCTGCCCGGGCAGCCCTGCGCGCCGCGAAGGCCCGCAAGGTCGGCGCGTTGATTTTCGAGATTGCGCGCTCCGAAATGAACTACACCGACCAGCGGCCCAGCGAATACGTGTCCTCAATCCTGGCCGCCGCGATCGCCGAGGGCTGGAACGGCCCGGTCTTCATCCAGGGCGACCATTTCCAGGTCTCGGCCAAGAAGTACGCCGCCAATCCGGAACCCGAAATAAAAGCCATCCAGGATCTGATCCGGGAAGCGTCCGCCGCGGGATTCTACAACATCGATATCGACACTTCGACCTTGGTCGACCTCAGCCAACCGACGGTCCGCGAACAGCAAAAAATCAACAGCAAGCTGTGCGCCGATTTCACCGCCTTCATCCGGGCCAACCAGCCCGCCGGCGTGCAGATTTCGATCGGCGGCGAGATCGGGGAAGTGGGCGGTCACAACAGCACGGAAGAGGAACTGCGCGCCTATCTGGAACTGTACCGGGAGGAATTGCAGCGGGTGGATCCCAATGCCGCCGGCTTGAGCAAGATCAGCCTGCAGACCGGCACCTCGCACGGCGGCGTGGTGCTTCCGGACGGCAGCATCGCCAAGGTTGCCGTGGATTTCGACACGCTGAAAAAACTCTCCCTTATCTCGCGCAAGGACTACGGCCTGGGCGGCGCGGTCCAACACGGCGCTTCAACCCTGCCGGAGAGCGCGTTCAGCAAGTTCCCCGAGTACGAAACCTGCGAAGTGCATTTGGCCACCAGCTTCCAGAACATCGCCTTCGAAAAGATCCCGCCCGCCCTGCACGAGGAAGTAAACACCTGGGTCAAGGACCATTGCGCGGAAGAACGCAAGGAGAAGGACACCGAGGAGCAATTCCTCTACAAAACCCGGAAGAAGGCCGTCGGCCCGTTCAAGAAGGCCTTCTGGGATATGCCGGAGGCCAACCGCAAGGCTCTGACCGAGGCCTGGGAGAAGCAATTCGGCTTCCTCTTCGAGCAATTGGCGGTGAACGACACCCGGGACGTGGTGGCGAAATTCGTCAAGCCGGTTCCCATCCGCAAGACTCTCGCCGATTTCGGCGAGGCCGGCGCAGGCGAGGATGCCAGCGCGGTGAAGGATTTGGCGGATTAGGAAAACCTTTCATACCGACAGAGACGCCTTGAGGGAAAAGGCGTCTCTTTTTTTTCTCGGTAGAATCCCGGGGATCGTTCCCTGGCAGGTTCACCGTCCGGCCTGTTCCCCCCGCTTCTCAAAAAACCACAACAGCGTACTGCCGTACCGGCGCCGGTCGAATTCGACGAGGCGCGTGAGCGCAACGCCGCGCTCCTCCTTCGGATCGATCTGGACGACGACCATCCCGTCCGGGGCCAGCCAGCCGGGCTGACGGTCGATCGCATCCAGGGCGTGGAGCCACAATCCTTTATATTGCGGGGGAGCGACGTAGATGATGTCGAAGGCTTCGGGCTGAGTCCGGTCCAGGAAGCGGAACGAATCCGAACGGATCGCCTCTCCCCGGTCGGCCAGACGGGTGGCTTGCAGGTTTGCCCGGACCGTATGGATGGATTTCGGCTCGACATCCACGAACACCGCCCGCCGTGCGCCGCGCGAGAGGGCTTCGATCCCCACGCCGCCGGTCCCGGCAAACAGATCCAAAAAGACGGATCCCTCCAGCTCTCCGGAAAGAATATCGAACAAGGCGACCTTGGCCCTGTCCGTGATCGGCCGGGTCGAATCTCCCGGAACGGATTTGAGTTTTTTCCCTTTGGCGGTTCCTGAGATCACCCGCATGTCGGACCGACGATTCCGGGGGCGCCCTACGTTTCCGCGGGCATCGGTCTCCAGGCGGGGTCGGTCTCATCAGCCGGATCGGTGGTGAGCCGGCGGGGTTGCTGGGCTCCTACAATGGGGATCAGGTAAATATCGCGGTTGTTTTTCTCTTTGTCTTTCATGTCGTAGAGAACCCACTTCCCGTCCGGCGAGAAACGGGCGACGGTTGTGCTCCGGTATTCTTCGGTCAGCGGGTTTTTCGGACAGACGTGGCGGGTGGCATCCTGGCAAATCAACACTTGGCCGCGGCCGGTAACATAGAGGATGAAATTATCCACCGACCAATCCGGACTCATCGTGGAATACGGCACATCGGAAAAATCCTTGGGCGGATTTTTTTGCGGATCGATGCCCCCCAGGAAAACAATCGGCTGGCTGCCGGCCATGGAAACGAACACGATCCGCTCTCCGTCCGGCGCCCAGCGCGCTTGGGAATCGGTCGCCCCCGATTTAATACTGATATCCACGCGGTTGTCGCCGTTCGCATCCATCACATAGATATGCTGCCGGTTGTTCTGCAGCGATGTCACAAGTATTTTCTTTCCGTCCGGGGACCAGGCGGGATCGTAGTCTCCGCCGGGGACCTTGGTCAGCGAGGTCCTTCCCGATCCGTCTGCATTGATCGTAAAGACGGCGGTTTTTACATATTTGGTTTCGGTCGGATCCTTGCAGGGAGAAATAAAGACCAACTGGGATCCGTCCGGGGACCAATCCGGCTGGCAAGCCCCTTCCGGTTCGTCGGTGATTTGGCGGAGGTTTTCGCCCTCCAGGTCCATCGTGAAAATTTGGGGAATTCCATCCACCCGGGTGGAAACAAACGCGATGGCCTGCGCCCTGCCGGCCGGTGTCGGAATGGGGGATTCTGTCGCCGTCGGCTCGGGGGTGTCGGTGGGGGTTGCCGTCACCGGCGACGTTTCTTCGGTCACGGTCACCGTGAACAAGGGCGCCAGGGAGGTTTGGCTTTCGGCCAAGGCGGCGGCCGAAGGCGCACCCTCCGCAATGGCGCGGACCAACGAGAGAATCTCGTCCCCGCGAAAGGCAAAGAGAACCCCGCCGGCGATCACCAGGGTGACCGCGAAGAAACCGCTTAGGGCGCAGCCCCATGGGAATCCCTTGTTCGGTTTTGCAGGTTGGGGTGGCGGCGTTTTCTTCGGCAATCCAGCCGTTCCCCGGGCCGTGGGTTTTACCGGCGGCTCTGCGGCCGATCCGGGCAGGGGTTTTAAGCGGGCGGTTACAGCCAGCGGCCTGGATCCCGCTGCTGCCGGCGCGGGAAGGGGTCCGGTCGGTAGGGCTTGATGGAGCGCTTTCTGAAATTCGGAGATGGTCTGGTAGCGGTTCTCGGGCAGAACTTCCAGCGCCCGTTCGATCGCGGACGCAACGGCGGAAGAGATTTTCGGATTCCGGGTTCGAATCGGCGTGAGAGTCCTTTGCCCCAGCGCCCGCTCCAATCCGTCCTCGGGCATCGATCCGGTGAGCAGGGTGTACATGGTTGCGGCCAGCGCGTATATGTCGGTCCGTGAATCGGTCCGGCTGGCTCCGTACTGTTCCGGCGGAGAGTATCCCGGGGTCATAGCCTTGGCGCCGGTGGTCGTCGTCGGTCCTTCCATTAACCGGGCCAAACCAAAATCCACCAGAACGGCTCGGCCTTCGGAAGTGATGCGGATATTTCCGGGTTTGATGTCGCGGTGGACGACCGGGGGCTGACGGTTGTGCAGGTAGTGAAGCGCGTCGCATATCTGCCGCGCCCAATCGACGGTCAGCTTTTCGCTGGGCAAATTTCCTTTTTCAATTCGCGATCGAAGGTCGTCGCCGTCGATGAAGTCCATCACCAGGTATTGACCCTGGCCGGCGATCACAAAGTGATCCGTTACCCGCGGCAGGTTGGCATGGCGCAGTCCGGCTAGGATTGTCGCCTCCCGGCGGAACTGGCGGGCATATTCCTCGGTCGTGAAGAGGTTTTCCTTGACCGCCACCTGTATGCCGAGGTTTTCGTCGAGGGCCTTGTAAACGGATCCCATTCCGCCGCGGCCCAGCACCAATTCAATTCGATACCTGCCGTAAAGCAAATACCCTTTTTCCAGCGCCATGTTCTCCTCGACAACCCGTCCGGTCCTGCGGCGGCTCTCCTGAGAGGAACCTGCCGCCGCGCTTGATTCTGGCCGCCGCGTAAAATTATATCAAACCCGGCGTTCCAATACACGCGTTCCGGCGGCACTCCCTGCGAAACACCCCTTTGACAACACCCACCGCCTATGCCATACTTAATCCCGTCACGTCCGGACGGAATGCTTCGATGAGCGACTCCAACCTGCCCCACCACGACGCCTTGACCTCAGCCACCCAGATGGTTAAGAACGGCCGCCTGGACAAAGCCAGAGAAATCCTGATGGCGTATCTGGTGAAAAACCCCTCTTCAGAGCAGGCCTGGCTGCTCATGAGTTATGTGCTTTCCGATCCCGCGAAGCAAAAAGACTGTTTGGAACGCGTCCTGAAAATCAACCCGAACAACACGGTGGCCCAGTCTAAATTGGCGCACTTGCTGGGAAGACGGACAGAGGAGTTGTTCAGGAAAAAAGCGGAACCAGCGCCGGCGCCGGAACCTGAACCCTCCGAACCGGAACCGCCTGCGGTGGCTGTGCCGCCACCCGCCGCGCCGAAGGCCATGCCCCCCGCTCCGCCGCCGGCCCAGCCGGTGAAACAGCCGATCGCCCCTCTTTCTCCCGTTCCGGAAATCGAATCCGCCCCGAGCCAGGATTCGGCCGCCGCGCCCGCCGCGGAGAAAAAAAAACCATTCTCCGGCGATCTTTTCCGCATTATTACCATCGTCTTGATCGCGCTGATCGTGATCATCGCCGCGGTGATTCTGTATTTCGGCGTCATTAGCCCGCTGATTAACTCGTGGTTGGCCACGCCTACGCCGACCCAGCAACCGCTGCTGATCCCCACCTTTACCTTTCCGCCCGAATGGACAAAGGAATTCACTCCGACACCGACGCTGGTCCCCAGCCTAACCTTCACCCCGCTCCCGGCAATATCCTAGCCTAGCATCACAGGATTATTCCTGGCGTAAAAAGCGCCCGAAAATTCCCAGGGCGATTTTTCCAACTCCTGCGAACTTCCGTATCGGTCGGCGCAATGCCTGCACTGCTGCTGTCTGTTCGGAAAAAATTATTCTTCAGCACAGGGCGATGATTAAGGCAGTACTAAAGTACCAAAGGGTCGAGAAGAGAACGACAATCCATTCCAGGATGGGCTTTATCCAAAATCTTGGCCGCTCACGTCCAAGCTTCTCCGTTTGAAAGAAGTCGGCAATGTCTGCGCCCGATGCCGGACGGGGCACGCTTTTAAGAAACGCCGCATAGCACAGGATGACCACCACCCCGGTCCAGCCCGCTTCCCGCGGAAGAAACATCGATCCGTCCGGTTGGGCGAATATTTCGATAGTAAAAAAAATAATGGTGACCATCCCGGCGTTGAAGAAGGAAAGCGCCGCATTAACGTGCTGCTCCAGATCATTCATCGGAAAGACGCCGATCAGGAGGATGGAGACGGCGGTCCATATTCCGGCGAACATCCCTAGTTTCGCCCATATTCCCTGCAGGGACACCCCAAGCCCGATCGCAAAGGGAAAAAAAAACGCTCCCGCCGTCACCATGCACCCGTTGAATATCCGCGCCGCCCTCGACACCCCGACCTCCCCCAATTCCGAAACGAAATGATTCCAGGGGGAGTACCGTTCGCCCATTTTTCCGCGGTACAAGAAAGCGGGGATCGTCAACCCGCACATGACCAAGACACAGGATAGAATTCCCAGCCATTCGAAATTCCGCAAGAAAACGGAAACAGCGTTTGGGGTATCCATGAAATCCTTTTGGATTGGATTATACCTTCCGGGGCGTCCAATCCGATGTCTTCTCGGATGCCTCGATCGGCCTCAGCTTGCGCTTCTCCCAAGAGGGCGTTCGTCGGCTCCTCCCGGTGTTCGGGAAAGGTCCAAGCGCTGGTACAATTTCCTTCCGCCGCGGGATCAGCGGTATGGGTCATCCGTTGGAGGCAACCGGCCTTGGCGGCCGCCGTGCTTTCTCCTGAAGAAAAAACCGCAATCCTTTCCCGGAGTGACGATGCCCGGGTCCCGAGACGAAATCCGTTGGGGGAATCTGCTCCGCGGCCTCTACGACGACCGGGAGACCGCCTGGCTCATGCGCCGCCTCGACGCACTGGTGGAGGATCGGCGCCGGTCTGCGCCCGGTGCAAATCGCCGCAAAGCGGAACTCACCCAAAGAGACGTCATGCTCATCGTCTATCCGGATCAAATCGTCCAAGCCGGATCGGCTCCGTTGTCGGTTCTGGCCGATTTTTGCCTCAACCGCCTCGCCGGCGTCGTTTCCTTGGTGCATATTCTGCCGTTTTTCCCCTCGTCGTCGGACGACGGCTTTGCCGTCACGGATTACCGCCGGGTGGATCCCGCCCTGGGAAGTTGGGACGACATCCACCGCTTGGCGCACAAATTCCAACTGATGATCGATGCGGTCGTCAACCACGCTTCCGCTCGCGGCGAATGGTTTCAAGCCTTCCTGCGTGACGAAGCACCGTACCGCGGCTTTTTCTTGGAACAGCCGGACAGGCCGGAGCTGGCCCGGGTCGTTCGTCCGCGCACCACGCCCCTGCTGCACTCGTTTCCGGGAAGCGCTTCGTCAAAAATCGTGTGGACCACGTTCAGCGCCGATCAGGTGGATTTGAATTACCGCAACCCCCGGCTTTTGCTGAAGATGGTGGAGTTGCTGCTCGAGTATTCGGCGCACGGCGCATCGTTCCTGCGCCTGGACGCCGTCGCCTACCTGTGGAAGGAAGTCGGCACCGCGTGCATCCATCTTCCTCAGACTCACCGGATTGTCCGTCTGTTCCGCTCCGTGCTCGAGTCGGCGGCGCCGGGAGTAAAACTCGTCACCGAGACCAACGTGCCTCAGGCGGAAAACCTCTCCTATTTCGGCGACGGGAACAACGAGGCGCATTTGGTTTACAATTTCCCGCTTCCGCCGCTTGTGCTGCACACCCTGCACAGCGGAAGTCCCCGCGCCCTCAGCCGTTGGATCGACGGGCTTCCGCATCCCGGCGGGCGTTCCACCTTCTTGAATTTTCTCGCCTCCCACGACGGCATCGGCTTGAATGCGGTCCGGGACCTGCTTCCGCCCGAGGATCTGGACCATCTGATCCGAAAAACCCTGGAGCACGGCGGAAGGATCTCCGACAAACGCAATTCCGACGGCACGGTTCAGCCGTACGAACTAAACATCAATTACCTGGACGCGGTGTCCGCTCCGGACGGGGGAGAACCTCTCGACCTTGCGGTCGGCCGGTTCCTTGCCGCGCACGGGATTTTGCTCGCATTAGCGGGAATTCCTGCGATATACTTCCATAGCCTGTTCGGATCCCGCGGCTGGCCGGACGGCGTCGAACAGACCGGACGCAACCGAACGATCAACCGCCAAAAGTTGGAGCGCGCGGAACTCGAGCGCGGGCTTTCGGACAAAGCGGGATTGCGGCACCGGGTTTTTACCGGCCTCCAACGGCTGATCCGGGCCCGGATGCTTTCGCCGGCTTTTGATCCGTACGGCCGCCAACAGACGGTGGATGTCGGAAGCGCCGTCTTCGCCCTGCAGCGGACCCAGCCAGGAAGCGGGCGGCGCGCGCTTTGCCTCCAGGAAGTGTCGGGAGAGCCGCAGACGGTTAATCTGGATCTGGAAGACTGCTTCGGGGCTTCCGGTCCGGCGTTTGCCGTCGTTGATCTTGTGACCGGGAAGCGATTCTCCGCCCGCCGCGACGCGGCCTTTCCCCTGGGTCCGTATCAAACCTGCTGGCTTGTCCCTCTCGGCGGCGGAATGCCGCCCAATTTGGAAAGGGCTTCCTCGGCATGACCAGTCCGTTCTCCGTCCCCTCGCACATCGGCTTCATCTCCACAAGGTTTGCCGGAACCGACGGCGTCTCCCTCGAGACCGCCAAATGGGCGGACGTGCTGGAACAACTCGGCCACACCTGCTTCTACTTTTGCGGCATGTCCGATCGGCCCGCGGAACGCAGCCGGATCGTCCCCGAGGCTTTCTACCGCCACCCGGTCATCGACGCCATGAACCGGACCGCCTATGCCGGGGATTGGAATGCGACGGCCCAAGCCCGCGCCGCGCATCCGGAGATCGCTTCCCTGTACCGGGATTATTTTTCCATCTACGTCCGTCCGCCGCAGATGAGCCTGCAGATCCAGGGCTTGAAGGACATGTTCAAGGAACAGCTGTACGCCTTCGCCAAGGATTTCTCCATCAACGTACTGGTCGTCGAAAACGCACTGACGATTCCCCTGAACCTGCCCCTCGGCCTGGCGATCACCGAGTTCATCGCCGAAACCGGCTTCCCGGCCATCGCCCACCACCACGATTTCCATTGGGAGCGCCGGCGCTTCATGGTGAATTGCGTGCGGGATTACATCGCCGCCGCCTTCCCCCCTAACCTGCCCTCGATCCGCCACGTTGTCATCAATTCCATCGCCGCCTCACGGCTGGCCTCGCGGACCGGGCTCTCGGCGATGGTCATTCCCAACGTGATGGATTTCGAACAGCCCCCCAAGCCGCCGGACGCCTATGCCCTGAACGCACGCTCCGGCTTGGGAATCGCCGACGGCCAAAAGCTGTTCCTTCAGCCGACGCGCATCATCCAGCGCAAAGGGATCGAACACGCAATCGAACTCACCCGCCGGGTGGGGATCCCCGCCAAGCTGGTCATCACCCATGCGTCGGGCGACGAGGGCACCGAATACGAACGCCGGGTCCGCGAATTCGCCAAACTGCTCGAGGTGGACGTGGGATTTGAATCGAGCGTCGTTCAGGACACGCGCGGACTGACTTCCGACGGGCGGAACATCTTCACCCTGGCGGACGTGTATCCGCAGGCCGACTTGGTCACCTATCCTTCGAGCGTGGAAGGATTTGGAAACGCATTTCTGGAAGCGGTGTATTACCGCCGTCCGATCGTGGTCAACAATTATTCCATCTACGAAGTCGACATCAAACCGAAGGGTTTTTCGGTCGTCGAATTCAACGGGTTCATCGACGACGCCACCCTCGAGACCGTCCGGCACTGCCTGACCCATCCGGAGGAAATGGAGGGCTGGGCGGATAAAAACTACCTTCTGGCGCGGCGCTATTTCTCCTACAGCGTCCTGCGGCGCCGGCTGAGGCTGTTGATCTCCGACTGCCTCGGGGAAGCGAGGTAGGGGAAAGGCCCGGCAACATGACTCGGAATCCGCTGCGGATCGTCCTGTTGCACCATTCCGCGCCGCCCGTCATCGGCGGGGTGGAGAGCGTGCTGGGCCACCACGCCAGGCTGATGTCCGCGGCGGGGCATTCCGTCCGCATCGTCGCCGCCCGCGGCGCCTCCGCAAATCCCGATATCGAATTCCTGCGCCTCCCGCTGGTCGATTCCCTCGATCCGGAAATCCTCGCCGCCAAGCGGGAGTTGGATGCGGGGCGCGTCCCTCCCGGCTTCGCCTCCCTCTCGGACCGCCTGTCCGGCCTGCTGCGGTCCGCCGCATCCGGATTTGATTTGCTGATCGCGCACAACGTCTGCTCGCTGAATAAGAACCTGGTGCTGACCGACGCGCTGTACCGCATCTACCGTACGGCGGATTTCCCCCGGCTGATCCTGTGGCATCACGACCTGGCCTGGGCGACTCCCCGCTACCGGTCCGAATTGCATCCCGGCCGGCCGTGGGATCTCCTGCGCGATCCCTGGCCCGGCGCCGTCCACGCCTGCGTGTCCGCCCTGCGGCGGCGCGAACTCTCCCACCTCAACGGCATTCCTCCCGAACGGATCCGCGTCGTTCCCAACGGCATCCCGGTCGAGGCGTTCCTCAACCTGGGCGAACGCACGATCGGGATCGTTCGCGGGTTGAACCTCTTCCAGGCGGATCCGCTGTTGCTTCTGCCGGTGCGCATTACGCCGAGGAAAAACCTGGAATTCGCGGTCCGGACTCTTGCCGCCCTGCGCGCCTCCCAACCGGCGGCCGTGATGGTGGTGACCGGGCCGCTCGGAGCCCACAACCCCAACAACCGCGACTATCTGCGGCGGCTGATTGCTTTGCGCCAATCGCTCGGCCTGGAAGACGCATTCCACTTCCTGGCGGAAACGGAGGCGAGGGAACTCCCGGATTCCGTCATCGCCGATTTGTACCGCTTGGCCGATGCGCTCTTTCTGCCGAGCCGCGAGGAAGGCTTTGGAATCCCCATCTTGGAAGCGGGGATCAGCCGCCGCCCCGTCTTTTGCTCCGATCTGCCCACGCTCCGGGAACTGGGGTCCGGCTCGGCGACGTTTTTTCCGCCGGACGACGATCCGGAACGCGTCGCTTCCCTCATCCGCGGCCGCTTGCAGGACGACCCGGTCCACCGTCTGTCCGCGTCCGTCCGTACCGGTTTCCGCTGGGAGCAGATCTTCGAGGAAAGCATCGCGCCGCTGTTGAGGCAGACCGCCGGCCGGGCGCCGGAGTCGGGAAGCGGATGACGGCGAAACAAAAGTTTTCCTCTTTCCGCACCATCCTCGTTCCGGTCGTATACGGATGCCGCGGCCGATCGGCCTTGAAGGCCGCGACGGCGCTGGACTCCGACATCCTCCTGATCGGATTGGTCAGGGTTCCGACGCATAAATCCCTAAGCCTGGGCGCCGCGATGGCGCGCATCGTCCGCCGGCGGATGCTGAAATTATCCGTCTTCGGGAATGTCCGCGCCCGGTCCCTCGTCCGCGTCTCCCACGATCCGTGGCTCGACCTGCGGAAAATGATCGAAAGGAACGAGCCGGACCTCCTGCTGTTGGAATGGAACGAGCACTTCGACGCCTTGGGAATCCCCCCCGAGGACGCCCTGCTCCGGCCGCCGTGCAACGTCGGCGTCATCCGCGGTCCGTTCCCAGACGGACCGTTGCGGATTCTGATCCCCTTGCGCGGCGGTCCGCATGCCGAGCTGGCCCTGCGGACCGGTCTGAGCATGAAGGACCGGCAGATCGCAACCCTGCATCTGCGCGCGGCGGGGAAAACCGAAGCCCAATCCGACGCGCCGTTCCGGGGCTTGAGGCGCGTCCTGTCTCAGCTTCCGGAAGTGGAGAAGCGCTCCCGGATAACGGACAATCCCGCGGAGTCGATTCTCGCCGAATCCCTCGACCGCAACCTGATCATCATGGGCACCACGATCCAGCCGATGCGGAGCGCCGTCTCGCTGGGCTCCGTGGCGGACCGCGTTTTCCAGGAAGCTTCCGCCGCGGTGCTGGCGGTGAAGAACCGACGCCCGACCCCGGTCGCCATTCAGGACGAAGCCGCGGGCGCGCAGGCGATCTCTATTCTGGTGGATAAATGGTTTGCCGAGAACACCTATCACGCGGACGAGTTCGCCGACCTCAAACAACTGCTGGCGCTGAAAGAGCGGCGGGGATGGACGGTCAGCCTGGCGCTTCCCGCCCTGAACGAGGAGGAAACCGTCGGGCCGGTGATCCGCGCCCTGAAGAAAAAGCTGATGCAGGAGGCGCCCCTGTTGGATGAGATTGTGCTGATGGATTCGAATTCCTCCGACCGCACCCGCGAGATCGCCCGCGCGGAGGGAATTCCGGTCTACATTCACCAGGAGCTGCTGCCGGAACTGCCTCCGCGCTCCGGAAAAGGCGAAGCCTTGTGGAAGAGTCTGTTGGTCACCCGGGGCGACATTTTGTTGTGGATCGACACCGACATCATCAACATCCACCCGAGGTTCGTGTTCGGCATCTTGGGGCCGTTGCTGCATAATCCGCAGATCCAATTCGTCAAGGGCTTCTACCGCCGGCCGCTGAAGGTGGGGACAAAGCGCCAGGCCGGCGGCGGCGGCCGGGTTACCGAGTTGATTGCTCGCCCGTTGATCAACCTCTTCTACCCGGAACTTTCCGGAATCATCCAGCCGCTTTCGGGCGAATACGGCGCCCGGCGGTCCTTCCTCGAACACGTCGGCTTCTTTTCCAGCTACGGGGTCGAAACGGGATTGTTGATCGACGCTTACGAAAGGTACGGACTTTCCGCCATCGCCCAGGTGGATCTGCTGGAACGCATTCACCACAATCAGCCGCTGGAGGCGCTCAGCAAGATGTCCTTCATCATTCTGCAGGCCTTCCTCCGCAAACTGGAAAGGCGCTACGGCCTGCAGTTGGTTGAGGACGTGAACAAATCGATGAAATTGATCCGCGAGACGGCGGGCATCTATTCCTTGGACATCGAGGAAATCATCGAATTCGAACGTCCGCCGATGGCGGAGCTGCCGGCCTACCAAGCCGCCCGGAGTCGCCTCGCCGCCCCGCCGACGAGAAAGAACCAGCATCCATAAACCCTCGGATGAGAACCTAAACCGCGGCCCGGCACGGCCGAACGACCGGTGCGCGCGGCGGTTATGCGGTTGCGGGCCGGTGACATCTGCGAGGGTGCCGCCATTCGACTGCCCGCAATGAACATCCGCGCGGCATCACGGAGCGCAACCCCCAAGACCTGCACGCCTTCCCCCGCTTCGCGAGGGCAGGCGCGGGGTATACATTTACCGCAAGAGCGGATAAAGAAAGCCCGTCAAAAAGCGCGGGGCCGCAATTTCCGGCCCCGCGCTTCACAGACGTATGCCGCCGTCCGAAAGCCTCCCGCGGCGGCAATCAGCGGGTCATCCTCCGAAAGTCACATCTGCGGGCATCCCCGGCTTCAGTTCGCCGATGCCGTCGATCATCACGAGCCGGACGGCGTAGACCGTGGATTTTCTTCCTTCCACGGTTTGAACGTTGCGCGGCGTGAATTCGGCGTAATCGGCGATGTGGGTGACGGTCGCGCGGAAGATTACGTCCGGGTAGGAATCCACGGTGATCGTCGCCGGCATGCCCAGCGCCACTTCGCCGATGCGGTCTTCGGGGACATACACCGTAATGGTCAGCCGGTCCAGCTGGCCGATGGTGAAAACCGCCGCGCCTGCGCTGACCACGACCCCGGGCTCCACCGCCCGCGTAAGCACTTTCCCGTCGGCGGGCGCCGTGACGACCGCCTTGGCGATCTGTGCCTCCAGTAATGCCAGGTTCGCGGCGGCGCCCTCCACGGCCGCGGCCGCTTGGTCTGAGGCCGCCCGGGCCTGATCCAACACGTTTTGGGCGGCGGCCACCTGGGGCGAGAGAATTCCGGTCTGCAACATGCGGATTTGGTCGAGGATCGTATCCACGCGCTCGCGGGCCACTTCCACCCGGGCGCGGGCTTCGAGCACGTTCTGTGCGCCCTCGGTCCGCAGGGTGCGGTTATATTCCTCCTGGGCCGCCTGCAATTCCGCCTCCGCCTGGTCGTACAGCCGTTGGGCCTCGTCTTCAAGCTCCCGGGAGCCGGCGGATTGGATTGCCTTCTGAAGCACTTGCGCGGCGATGTTCAACGCCTCGACCGCCCGGGCAAGCCGCTGTTCCGCGTCCAGGAATTCCCGGCTGGCGGATTGCCCTTCCACTTCCCGCAGATCGGCTTCGGCCTGCTCCAGATCGGCCTGGGCTTCCAGCAATTCGGCGTTCAAGGCGGCCAGCCGTTCTACGGAGTTGAAATACCACATCGGCAGGGAATAGCCTTCGGGCGAGCCTTGCCCCCAATCCGCCGTGCGCCATGCCCGTTCCTGTTCGCGGGCCTGGTCGAGCGCCGCCTGATAGGCGGTCTGGGCTGCGGCCAGGGCGGCCTCGGCCGCTGTGGCCGCGGCTTCCGCCTGCGCCACGCCCGCCTCGGCGACTCCGCGCTGGGCTTGCAGCAGAGAATCGTCGATGCGCAGCATCGCTTCTCCCCGCTTTACGGAATCGCCCTCTGCGGCCATGACGGAAACGACCTTGCCGGAAAGCTCGGGGGCGACATCGATCTTCACGGCTTCGACGAAACCCGAAGCCGTCAGCGCGCCGTCGTCCGCGTTTTGCTCCTGGAGGTAGGTTCCGAAGCCCCAGGCCGCCCCTCCCAGCACGGCGACCGCCAACAGGCCGAAGAGCACATTGCGAAGATTGAATGCGGTTTTCATTTTTTCACTCTCGCTTATCGAAGGCGGCGGTCGATTAGCGTTCTTTGCACATCGAGACCGCCGTCTCGAGATTGACATCCGGTCCGGATGCGGGATTCACTCTGCCCCGCCCGGCCGGATCCTTCCTAGATCCGCTTGCGGAACGCCAGCACGCTGGCGACGAAATACCCGATGCTGAGGACGATCAGCGGCAGGATGGCCGTTTGCCAAAGCGATTCGGCGCCGATCCCGCGCACCATGATTCCGCGGACAATCTCCAGATAGTGGGTCACGGGCAGCAGCATGCTGTAGAGGTAGGTGACCAGCGGCATGTTGTCGCGCGGGAACAGCAGTCCAGAAAGGATGATCGCCGGGATGAGGATCACGAACACGGAAAGATAAATCGCCTGCATCTGCGATTGGGCCAGATTGGAGATCAGCACGCCCAATCCGAGCGATCCGACGATGAACACAACGCTGAGCGCCGCCAGCATCCAGAAGCTGCCGGTTACGCTGACTCCGAACATGAAGTAACCCAGCACCAGCAGGACGAACAGGTTGAAGATTCCGACCGCCAGGTAGGGGATGATTTTTCCCAGCATCAGTTCCCACGGCTTGACCGGCGTGACGATCAACTGTTCCATCGTCCCCTGTTCGCGTTCGCGGACGATCGCCAGGGCGGTGAGGAGCAACGCCTGGACTTGCAGGATGATCGGAATCAATCCGGGAATCATGAACCAGCGCTGGTCGCTGTTGGGGTTGTAGAGCACGCGGGTGAAGGATTCGATCGGCATGCTCAGCCCCGCCGCCAGCGGGCTGCGGGAAAGTTCGGCCGTCAGCAAATCCTGGACCGCCATTTGGTGGATGGCGTTCAGTTTAAGCTGGATGGTCTGCACGTCGGTCGGATCGGACGAGCCGTTGAGGTAGAACTGAACCTGGGCGGTACGGCCCGAATCGAGCGCCTTCCCGAACTCGCGCGGGATGAGGATCGCGGCCTCGGCCTCGTTGCGGTCCAGCAGGGCGAGGATCTCTTCCTCGCTCATCGCCGAATAAGCCCAGAGGAAATCCGAGCTGGACAGGAATTTTTGCGCGTACGCACGGCTGGCATCCGTCCGCGAGAGATCGGCGATCACCAGGGGAATCCGGTTGCGCTCGCCGGAGATGCCGTACCCAAGCAGAATCAGGAGCATCGCCGGCAGAAGCAGAATCAACGCCAGGGTCCGCGGATCGCGCCATATGTGGTACACCTCTTTGCGCATGATGGTGATCAGATGATTCATGTCAGTTCTCCGCCGGCGAGCCTTGTCCGCCGCGCTGTTTTTCCACCAACCGGATGAACACGTCCTCCAGGGAAGGCAATGCCCGTTCCAGCCGACGGACGATCACGCCGGCGTTGGTTAATTCGGCCTCGATCCGCGGCCGGTCGCCGGCCGCCTGGGCGTTCACGTGAAGCAGGGCTCCGTGGACCGAAATTCCAAGCACCTCCGGCATCCGCCGGAGAATGGATTCCGCCGCCTCGGGTTTGGTGCAGTCCAGGACGTACAGTTCGCCGGGATGTTCCCGCCGCAGCCGGTCCGGACTGGACAGCGCAATCAGTTCCCCCTGGTACATCATCCCGATCCGGTTGCAGTATTCAGCCTCGTCCATGTAATGCGTGGTGGCCAGGACGCTTACCCCCTCGCCAGCCATGGCATAGATCAACTCCCAGAACTCCCGGCGCGAAACGGGATCCACGCCGGCGGTCGGTTCGTCGAGGAACAGCATCGGCGGACGGTGGACGATGGCGCAGGCCAGCGCCAGACGCTGGCGCCAACCGCCCGAAAGGCCGCGGGTCAGTTCGTGGCGGTGGCCGGACAATCCGGCCATCTCCAGCAGGCTTTCCACCCGGCGGGCGCGTTCGTCGGAGGGAACCGAGTAAATATCGGCATAGAAAGCAATGTTTTCCCGCGGGGTAAGGTCGTTGTAGAGCGCGAACCGCTGCGACATGTACCCAATCCGCTTTTTGATTTCTTCCGGCTCCCGATCCACGTCATACCCCAGGACGTGCGCGCCGCCCCCGGTCGGAAGCAGGATTCCGGACAGCATGCGGATCAGGGTCGTCTTGCCCGCGCCGTTCGGCCCGAGCAGGCCGAAAATTTCTCCGCGCGGTATCGAAAACGTCACCTCCCGCACGGCCGCAAAGGTTCCGAAGGATCGCGACAGCTTGGAGGCCGCGAGGGCGTTTTTCTGTGCGTTCACGGCGCTTTCCCCTGCCTTCCAACCATATGAACGAAGAGATCCTCCATCATCGGTTTGACTTCCTCCAAGATGTCCACCTGCAGGTTTTGCTCCCGGAATTGCCGCTCGAGGTTCCGCCGCAGGGATTCGGCTTGGGTTCCGTCGCCGGACGTTTCCACCCGCAGGCGGTCCCCGACCGGACGCCAGGAGAGAACGCCCGGGATCTGTGTGACGATCTGGCGCATAGCCTTGCGCGGGCTGGCCTTCACCTCGAGGAAGCGCGACGGCATTCCGCCCAGCAGCTCCTCGGGCGTTCCCAGGAGCAGGACCTTCCCCCGATACAGCATCCCGATCCGGTGGCAGCGTTCAGCTTCGTCCATGTAGGGGGTGCTGATCAGCGCCGCCACCCCGCGCCGGACGACGCCGGCCAGAATCCGCCACAACTCGCGGCGCGAAACGGGATCCACGCCGGTCGACGGCTCGTCGAGGATCAGCACCTGCGGATCGTGGACCAGGGCGCAGGCCAGCGCCAATTTTTTCTTCATTCCGCCGGAGAGGTCGCCGGCGCGGCGCTCGCGGAACGGGGCCAGGCCGGCGAATTCCAGCATTGAGCGCATCCGCGGCTCCCGCTCCCCGCCCGGAACCCCGTTCAACTCGGCGAAGAACAAAAGGTTCTCCCAGACCGAGAGGTCCGGGTAAAGGCTGAAGTTCTGCGGCATGTAGCCGATCCGCGAGCGTACGGCTTCGGGATCCGCGCGCACGTCGTACCCGACGACGGAAGCCGATCCGGAAAAAGAGTTGGAGACGGTCGCCAGGATCCTGAGGGCGGTCGTCTTCCCGGCGCCGTCCGGGCCGACCAGCGCGCAGAGCGTGCCCGCCGGAACGGCCAGGGAAAAATCCCGCAAAGCCGGTTCCGCCGCCCCTTGGAACTGTTTGATCACATTCTTTGCCTCGATCGCCAACGCCATCCGATCCTCCCGCCGCCGAAAATTCCCGCCGACGGCCTTCCGTACGAATTCGCCGGGGCTAACCCGCAAAGCATACGACCGAACCGGACCCGTCGGCAGATACGGCGGGTCATCGAGTCGGATGACATCCGTCATCCGGCGCATGACGCGCGTCACCCGCTTCGCCGGCAAGGGGAACGGGTCCGGGTTCTATGCTATGATGCCTTTATGGCACGGAAAACAAGGATCGAACCGGGGTTGTTGATCATCTTCCGGTATTTCCTGATCATCGCCATCGCTTATTTCGCTATTCTGGTAACCCTCTCCTCGATTCAAACCAACATCCTGCAGATCCCGTACCTGCGCTGGTCCTTCCTGAATTTCCTTTTGTATTTAATTCTCTACGCTTACTTGTCCATCCCGTGGTTGCGGGAGCGGAATCCGGATTGGTACCTGCCCTTGGCGTTGGCGATGGCGGCGGGGTTTCCGGTTCTGGCGAATGTGATGAGTTATCTGGAAACCTCCGACCGGACCCTATCGGTGCTGATCCAGGGCAGCTGGCTTTCCTTTCCCGTCCTTCTGGTTCCGCTGGTGATCCTGGCCTGGCAATACCCCTTTCGCTACGTCCTGCTCTTTACAGTTTTGGCCGCGGCCGCGGAGGAGATCCTGCTGATCCCGCTGCTTTGGCCGCCGCGGCCCGAACAGCTGACGGTCGTCGGCCAGCCGCTGATCCGCGCGTTTTCCTTCGGGATCGTCGGGCACATCGTCTGCCATCTGATGGAAACCCAGCGGGCCCAGCGCCGCCGTCTGATGCGGGCCAACCTTGAGCTCATCCGCAACGCCGATGCCCAGCAGCGCCTGGCGGTCAGCCACGAACGCAACCGGCTGGCCCGCGAACTGCACGACACGCTGGCGCATTCGCTGACCGCGCTTTCGGTGAGCTTGGAGGCGATGAAGACCGAGCTTGCTTCCGGCGGCGGGGAATGTCCGGCGATGCTCGAGCGCGCCCTGCGGATCGCCCGCGACGGCCTGACCGACACGCGGCGCGCGCTGAAATCCCTGCGGGCCGACGCGCTGGACGACCTCGGGCTCCCGCTGGCCGTCCGCAACCTGGCCGAGGCGGCGGCCGAGCGCTCCGGCCTCCGGTTGGACTGCCAGATCGAGGAATCCCTGCCCGCCCTGCCGGAGGCGGCCGAACACGCCCTTTACCGCATCGCCCAGGAGTCGCTGGACAACGCCGTCCATCACGCCGGCGCCGGCTCCTTGCGCGTGGAGCTGGCCGCCCGCGGCGGCGCGGTGGAATTCGCCGTGCGGGACGACGGCTCCGGGTTCGATCCGGAGCGGATCGACGAGCAGGACCATTACGGCATCCGGGGCATGCGCGAGCGGGCGCAGGCCTGCGGAGGCGCGCTCGAGATCGAAAGCCGCAAGGACGAGGGTACGGCGCTGCGCGTGAGGATACCTGTTGGCCATGATCCGCGTTCTGATTTGTGACGACCAGGAAATCATCTGCGAGGGATTGGAAAAAATCCTCGCCTCCGATCCCGAGATCCGCGTGACCGGGATCGCGCTCGACGGCCGCGAGGCGGTGGAGCGCGTCCGCCGGGATCCTCCGGACGTGGTGCTGATGGACTTGAAGATGCCCGTCACGAACGGGGTCCAGGCGACCCGCATGATCCGCCAGGCGCACCCCGGCGTGCGGGTGCTGGTGCTGACAACCTACGACGACGACGAATGGCTGTTCGACGCGATCCGCAGCGGGGCTTCGGGCTACCTGCTGAAGGATACGCCGCGCGAGGCGCTGATCGAGGCGGTCAAGGGAACCGCGGCCGGGAAATCATACGTGGACCCGGCGGTGACGGGGAAAATCCTTTCCCACGTGGAGCGCGTGACTCCGGCGGAGCCGGCCCCCTCGTCCATCCACCTCAGCCAGCGGGACCGCGATATTCTGCGTCTGCTGGCGCGCGGCCTGGCCAACGCCGACATCGCCCACCAGCTTTACCTTTCGGAGGGCACGGTGCGGAACTACACCAGCGCGCTGTTCGAGAAGCTCGGCGTTTCGGACCGCACCCAGGCGGCGCTGGTCGCGTTGAAGATGGGGTTGGTGGATTTGGAGGAATAGCGGGCGAGGCGGTTTTTCGCGAGGCGAGATCACCCGGACTGACCACCACGATAAAAGGACGCCAAGAGCACTCTATCCCTCGGCGTCTTTGGGTCATAGCAGTTATTTCTTTTTTTGTTACTCCTCAGCTGGCGATCGTCATGCCAGCGCCCGCCCTCGGCGCGTTTTTCGCCGGGGGTGAAATTAGCCGGCATCCAGTAAATCTTCGATAAATACTGGACCCCGGCTTCGAACCCCGCTTCCCCCGCTTTGCGGGGGCGGGCGCGGGGGGAGCCATGCCGGGGTGACGGGCAAAACCTATAACACCGCTGATGTTATGCTGAGATTATTCTGTCGAGATAAGCTGCCTGAGCAGTGACTTTTTTTTATTACACATCCAAATTTTTCACATCTTTGGCGTGGGTCTGGATGAAGCGCCGGCGCGGCGGAACGGCCGAGCCCATCAGCATGTCGAAGGTCCGGTCGGCCTCGGCCGCGTCGTCGATCGAGACCTGCAGCAGGGTCCGGGTCTGCGGGTCCATCGTCGTATCCCACAACTGCTGCGGGTTCATTTCGCCCAGGCCCTTGTAGCGCTG